>JANOLY010000551.1:0-2683 GCA_031420055.1 Burkholderiales bacterium
GCCACGGCAGGAGGGGGTCGCCGAGGGCCGTTCGGTGCCGTCTTTATGCGCCAGTTCTGCGCCAAATCTGCGCCAGTGCGCAGCGGGAAGTGCCGGGAAATCGCGGGAAACATCGGGATCGGGAAGGTGGCCAGGTTCACCTTGACGATCACCTAAGTCCATGATTTAATTAATGAATCGGAGTTTTCGGGACATCTCGGGAACGACGGGGAAAGATGCTCGAAGTTGCGACCGCTGCCTTCACACGGCAAGCTTCTGCGCGCGGACTGATGCAGACGTGACGCACCCCAGTCATGGCGGAGAACGTCATGGATCCGGTTTCGTTACGCGCGCCGCCCCGGCCCGGTGAGGGCCGGCGAAGCGGCGAAGAGAAGCGGTGCGGCCGCGCAACAGCCCTCAAGCGCCGGAGTAGTGCTTTTCGTCTCGGCGCCAGTCGGACTGCAATTGTTCACTGACCCCGTCGTGGGCGGAAGCTGGTGTCGCATTGGTGCGCGACTCGCTCACGGTGAGCGCGCCGGCCGTACTGCAAGCGCGCGCCGCGTGACGTCTGCGACAGGGTCAGGTGACCGACCGATGCGCTCGCTTTGCGCGAGCGGCCTGCAAGCGCAGATCGCAGACCGTCGCCCATTGGGGCAAGGTCAATCCAAAATCGACTTTCTCGAGGAATGGAAGCACTTGGGCTGAGGGGAAGGCGGGACCGAGGTCCGTCTCGTTGTAATGCTCGTCCTTGACGTTCCCGGTCGAGTGCCCGAGCAGGCGCTTCTGGAGGTTGTCCTCAAGGAGTGTCCTTTCGACGGCCTGCTTGAAGTTCGAGCGAAGAGAGTGAGGCACTTTCCGGCGTCGCTCGGCGATGCCGGCATCTTTGAGCAGACCGCGCATGTACTCGGACGGCTTGCGGCCGAACATGGATTTCGGCTCCCATTTCAACCCATAGAACAGATGCCAGGCCCGTGGTGAAGCGTCAGCGACGCGACGGACAAAGTCGAGAAAGCCCAGCTCGATGAGCTTCGGATGGATAGGCACGATCCGCCGGGAAGAGGCGTTCTTGAGCCGTCGAAATTCCTCCGCTGACCGAGCGGCGTTGGCGCCCGGGCGGTTGGAGGAGTCGTCGTCGTCGCTCGAATCGTTGATCACGGAAAGGCATGAGACGCCATCCACTGCGACCACGTCGTTGGTGTACAGCTGCGACGCCTCGCTCACGCGCAGGCCCTGGTACAGGCACAGCAAGGGGATCCAATAGCTCCAGTCGGCGCGAATGGCCCCGGCCAGGAAGGCGTGTTGCTCGAATAGCGTCTTCAGCTCCACAGCAGAAAGCGCCACGTAACCCGGCTGGACCTTCTTGGTGCTCTTGGCCTTCGACACCGCAGCATCCGCGTTCTCGAGGGCCAAGGCGAGTTCGTCGATCACGTCCTGACCCACCCAACCCTTGCGCTTGGCCCACACCAGAAACGGCCGCACGTGGAGCAACTTCTTCGCCACGCTGCCCTTGCTCGGCGAAGGCAGCCGCTTCGACCGGCCTTCCTCGATGCGCGCGAGCGCCTCGACGCCATCGGTGCGCCGGCCTTGCCGTTGCGGCAGGACCTTCAGCGCGTCGGCGAACGCCAGGACGTGCGCCCGAGCGATGTGGTTGACGGGCATGTCGAGGATGTCCTCTTCCACCGAGCCATCGTTGAGTGTGCGATCGCGGCGGACGTTGGCGATGAGCTCCCGAAAGACGCGGAACGAGGGCTTGTAGGAGAACGTCCAGCTCTCGTCGGAGAAGGTCGTGCCGTCGGCGCGCCATGTGTCGATGGCGTCGGACAGCCACTGCACGGGCGAAGCGGCCGCCTGCTCGACGGGGGCCGCCGGCGCAGGTCCAGGCGTCGCGCCAGGGGCCGCGATGGTCGGCGGGGCCGGCGTTACGGGTGTGGGCTGCGCCTGATCGTGGCCGCTGGGATCGTTGCCCGCGCGGTGGGCTCTGCCGATCATCTGCATCGTCATCAACTGCAGACAGCGGCTCATGAACAAGACGGTGTCTGGCGAGGCCGCAGGCGACGTCTCCGCTCGAAACGAGCCGTCGACGTAGACGAGCGAGAACGACTGTTTGGACTTTTCGTCAGGGGCGAGCATTGGAGTCTCCGGGGCACAAACCCTGACGAAGAACTCTAAACACATTTGTTTGGCTTTGGCGAGCGCCAGCCGTTTTTGGGCAGTCTTTGTTGACCGTCGAATTTCGCGCGGCAGGTCGGGGTTCTGTGCCCGCAGGTGTGCCGGCACCACCATCCTGAAGTACCACGTGCCGTTCGCGCCGCGCGTCAGGTACGACGCGTTCAGCCGTGGCGCCCACTGCGGCGGTGGCGCCTCGGGCCTCTTGCCAGAGCTGAGGTGAGTAGCCTCGTCTACCGCTGCCCGCGGATCAGGCGAAGTCGACTCAAGGATGTTGCTTGCAACGCTGCCCGAGGAGGTCTCGAGCAGGGCGGTGACGGAGGGGTTTGGATGCACGGTTCGATGCACAAGTTGGATGCTGACCATGGACAACATCGAACTTGGATCTACCGGGCGCAAAAAATGCCTTGAAAATCAAGGCCTTAGATGCAAAGTGGTGGAGATGAGGAGGATCGAACTCCTGACCTCTGCATTGCGAACGCAGCGCTCTCCCAGCTGAGCTACACCCCCACAGACAGCAGAAATTCTAGCAGGGCCC
>JANOLY010000552.1:0-24635 GCA_031420055.1 Burkholderiales bacterium
CTTTTTTCATGGCCGCGATGAGCGCGTCGCGCTTGCTCAGGTCGCCCTTCACGGCCGCCAGGCCGGCGGCCAGCATTTGGGCGGCGTCGTAGCCCTGCAGGGCGTAGACGTCGGGGTTGGTTTTGTAGGTCACGGCGAACTTGTTGCGAAAGGCGTTGTTGCGCGGGGTTTCGATGTTGTCGCCGTAGTGCAGCGTGGTGATCAGGCCCTGGGCGCTGGCGCCCTGGGCTTCGAGCGTGCCGTCGGTGAGAAAGCCCGACCCCACCAGCGGCACCGTTTTCTTCAGGCCCGCGGCGTCGTAGTCCTTGACGAACTTCACGGCGCCGCCACCGGCGAAGAAGGCGAACACCACGTCCGGTTTTTGCGCCGCGATCTCGGTCAACAGGGCCTGGAACTCGACGTTGGGGAAAGGCAGGGTGAGGTTCTTGGTGACCTGGCCGCCGCCCTTCTCGAAGGCTTCCGTGAAGCCCTTCACGGTCTCGTTGCCGGCGGCGTAGTTCCAGGTGATGGTCATGGCCTTCTTGTAGCCCTTTTGTGCGGCCACCACGCCGGTGCTGAAGCCGGGCTGCCAGTTGCTGAAGCTGCTGCGAAAGATGTTGGGCGCGCACTGCGCGCCGGTGATGCCGTCGGCGCCGGCGTTGGGCACGATGAGCAAGGTGTTGCTGTCCTTGGCCGCGCGCGCCATGGCCAGCGCCACGCCGCTGTGAACGGTGCCCACGATGACATCGACCTGGTCGCGCTTGATGAGCTTGTTGACGTTGTCGGTGGCTTTGCTGGGGTCGCTCTCGTCGTCGTCCTTGAAGAACTGCTGCTCGCGGCCCGCCAGCTTGCCGCATTGCTCCTGCACATGCAGCCTGAAGCCTTTTTCGATCATGTCGCCCAGGGCGGCGAATGTGCCTGTGGCCGGCAACATCAGCCCCACCTTGATGGCGGGCTGTTGGGCTGCGGCCGCGGCGGCCAGCAGGGCAAGGGGGACGGCCACGAGGGCATTCTTGGCGGGCATGGGGGTTCTCCGAGGGGCGGGGGGTGGGCGGCGGTCCGGTGTGCGGCGCACGCGTGCAGGCTGCGCAGCATGCACGCCGCCGGGTCGCCACGGCAAGCGGGGTTTGCCGGATGGCGCTCGGCGCCTCAAGCTGGGGCACCAACGCCCGATATCACAGGAGCCACGCGGTTTTGCCAAGACCGCGGTTCCCTGTCCGAGGCCCCTCCATGTCCAGCACCATCGCTGTCGAAGAACTGCGCATTGGCATCTACGTTCAGCTCGAAGGGGGCTGGCTGTCGCATCCTTTCCCACTGTCGAGTTTTCGCATCGCCTCTGACGAGCAGCTGGCCACGTTGCGCGGGCTGGGTCTGAAGCAGCTGCGGTGGGTGCCCGAGAAGAGTGATCCGCCCGAGCCCGTGGTGCCGGTCGAGCACGCGGTCACCGCGCGGCCGGCCCCGACGCCCGTCGAGGCCGCTGCGGCACAGCGTCGCCAGGACCTGGCCGAGCAGCGCGAGTCCTTGCAACGCTGTGAACGCCAGTACGGCGAAGCCGCGCGAGCCTGGCGCGAGGCCAGCGACGCCGTGTCGCTGCGCCCCGATGACGCCCGCCGCAACACCGAGGCCCTGACCGCGGCGATGCTGGACAAGCTGCAGGTGGACGCGGACATCGGCATCCGCTTGGTCAACGTGGCCGGTGCCGACCGCTCGTCTGCGCATGCATTGAACGTGGCCGTGATCTCGCTGCTGATCGGCCGCACGCTGGGCCTGAAGGGCGACGAGCTGCATGACCTGGGCGTGGGCGCCTTGCTGCACGACGTGGGCAAGGTCGACCTGGCCGAGCGGCTGCGCCACGCCGACGACGGCCTGAACTGGGTCGACATGGCCGCCTACCGCGAACATGTGGTGCGCGGCGTGGCCCACGGCAAGCGCATGGCGCTGTCGCCGGGCGCACTGACCGTGCTGGCCCAGCACCACGAGCACGCCGACGGCAGCGGCTTCCCGCAACAGCTGTCGGCGGACCGCATCAGTTTGGCCTCGCGCATCGTGGCCATCGTCAACCGTTACGACAATCTGTGCAACCCACCGGCGCGCAACCCGGCGCTCACGCCGCACGAGGCCGTGGCCACGCTGTTCGCACAAGCGCGCACGCGCTTTGATGCGACCGTGCTGGGCACCTTCATCCGCATGACGGGTGTGTACCCCGCGGGCTCGCTGGTGCAGCTCACCGACGACCGCTATGCCATGGTGGTGGGCATCAACTCGTCGCGCCCGCTCAAGCCCCGCGTGCTGGTGCACGACCCGCGGGTGCCGAAGTCCGAAGCGCTGTTGCTGAATTTGGAACATGCGCGTGACATCGGCATCCGGCGCAGCCTGACGCCGGCCAAGATGCCCTCGGCTGCGCTGGACTACCTGGACCCGCGCCCCCGCGTGGCCTATTACTTCGAGGCATTGGCCACGCAGCTGCAGCCCGAAGAGGTGCCAGCTTGACCGAGTCGTCGATGGAACCCAGCCCTGGCGCGGCAAGCCACGACGCCGCCGGCGTGCTGGCCTGGGCCGCCCTGTTGCAAGGCCTGCCGCAGGCGGCCTGGGTGGTGGCGCTGGCGTCGCAGCGCGTGGTGGCGGCCAACGCCGCGGCCGGTGTGCTGTTGGGCCGCTCGGCGGACGGCCTGATCGGCGAGGCGGCGGTGGCGCTGTCGGCGTCACCCGAGGACATGGCCTACTGGGCGTCGGCCACCGCGCACGACTGCTGCGAGTTGCACTCAGACGCCTTGCTGGCCCGCCCGGACGGCGGCGTGCTGCATGTCAGCCGCAGCATCCAGCCCATACCCGACAGCGCTGGTGGCTGCACACACGCCCTGGTGCTGTTGCGCGACCGCAGCGCCGAGCAGCAGGCTGACGACGAACGTGAAGCCGCCTTGGCCGACCTGCAGGCCACGCTGGAGGCCACCGCCGACGGCATCTTGGTGACCGACCTGAATGGCCGCATCCGCACCTTCAACCGCCGCTTTGCGCAGATCTGGGCCATGCCCGTCACGCTGCTGCAGCAGCACGACGACGCTGCCGTTTACACCTGGATGAACCGCAGCGTGGTCGGCCCCGAGGACTACGAGCGCCGCCTGCAGGTTCTGCTGCAGGCCACCGGGGTGACGGCCACCGACCGGCTGCGCCTGCATTCGGGCCAGGTGCTGGAACGCGTGACGCGGCCGCTGTGGAGCGCCGCCAGGGTGCTGGGCCGTGTGCATTCTTTCCGCGACCTGAGCGAGCGGCTGGCCATCGACGAGCAGATCGAGGCCATGTCGCTGACCGATGCACTTACCGGCCAGCCCAACCGCCGCCGCCTGGCCCAGTGCCTGGACGAAGCCGCCACCGCCCTGCGCCGCGACGGCGGCTCATTCGCCCTGCTGGTGGTGGACCTGGACCGCTTCCGCCAGGTCAACGAATCGCTGGGCCATGGCGTGGGCGACCAGGTGTTGCTCGAAATGGGCCAGCGCATCCAGGGCTGTCTGCGTGAAGGCGACACCCTGGCCCACCTGGGCGCCGACCAGTTTGCGCTGTTGGTGTGTCCGGCCGACGCGCCCGCCGCCGAGGCCACCGCGCGGCGTGTGCTCAAGGTGGTCAGCCAGCCCTGCCAGGTGGCCGACACCTCGTTCACGCTGACCTGCAGCATCGGCATCGCCCTGTGCCCGTCGCATGGCACGGGCATCGACGACCTGACACGCCATGCCGAGTCGGCCATGCGTGCCGTCAAGCTGGGCGGCCGGGCCAGCTACCGCTTGCACCAGGCCCGCGCCGAGGGCGACCGGCGCTCGCACATGCGGCTGGACCACGCCATGCGCCAGGCTTTGGTGAGCCGGCGCTTTCGCTTGCACTACCAGCCCCAGGTGGCCCTGGACGACGGCCGCCTGGTCGGCGCCGAGGCGCTGCTGCGCTGGCGCGACCCCGAGCTGGGCGACGTGCCGCCGGCACGGTTCATCCCGGTGGCTGAGGACAGCGGTTTCATCGTGGCCATTGGCGATTGGGTGCTGTCGCAGGCGGTGCGCCAGGCCGCGCTGTGGCACCAGCGCGGGCAGTCGCTGCCGGTGGCGGTCAACGTGTCGGCGCTGCAATTCCAGCAGCCACAGTTCGTCGATCGCGTGGCCAGCGTGTTGGCCGTCAGTGGCCTGCCGGCGCAGCTGCTGGAGCTGGAGCTGACCGAGTCCATCCTGGTCCACGACGCCGACGATGCCCTGCGGCGCCTGCAGGCGCTGTCGGCGCTGGGCGTGCTGTTGTCGATCGACGATTTCGGCACCGGCTACTCAAGCCTGTCCTACCTCAAGCGCTTTCCCATCGGCAGGCTCAAGATCGACCGCAGTTTCGTGCAGGGCCTGCCCAATGACGCGCGCGACGCCGGCATCGTGCGTGCCATCCTGCAGATGGCCGCTGCACTGGGCATGAAGGTGATCGCCGAGGGCGTGGAGACCGAGGCCCAGCGCGCTTTCCTGCAAGACGTCGGATGTGACAGCTTCCAGGGATTCCTGTTCGCGCCAGCGCTGGACGCGCTGAGCTTCGAGCAGCGCCTGGCCCGTGACGCCAAGGTGCCAGCCGCAGCCCACATCCGCCTCGTCCGGGGTTAGGGCACGGGGGCGGCAGCAAAGCTGCTGCGCCGGCCGGCGCAGGACGCACAATCGCCGCTGGTTCAACCCGGCCGCGGCGGCGTAATGATCTACAAGTTCAAAAGCAAAGCCACTGGCGACCTGATCATGCTGGGGCCCCACGGCGACCAGGTCTTGCGCCTCATGGGTCGCGAGCCAGCTGCCCAGGGCATCATCGAGCCGGTCGCGATGGCCGCGGCGCTGGCTGCACTGCAAGACGCGGTGGCGGCCGAGGCCGCAGCCGCAGCCCGGGACGCCCCCGACCCCGACCAGCCCCGCGCAGTGGCCTTGCGCCAGCGGGTGTGGCCGATGGTGGAGATGCTGCGCCGCGCCCAGGGTGCCGGTGCGGCCGTGGTGTGGGGCGTGTAGGGCCGGGCATGGTTCCACAACAACATTGGAAAGCACAAGATGAAGCTCTGGAGCGATAGCTGGACCAACGGTGACCGCATTCCCGCCCGCTACGCCGCGGGCCGGCCTGACGGTGAAGGGGGTGCCACTTTCAGCGACAACCTCAATCCCCACCTGGCCTGGTGTGACGTGCCCGCGGCGGCGCAATCCATGGTGCTCATCTGCCACGACTTCGATGTGCCCAGCTGTGGTGACGATGTCAACCAACCCGGCCGTGAGGTCTCGGCCGACCTGGCCCGGGTGGACTTTTTCCACTGGGTGCTGATCGACCTGCCGCCACTGCCCACCGTGATCCATGAAGGCGAATTCAGCCGCGGCTTCGTGCCCCGCGGAAGGCCCGGCCCGCAGGCCAAGGACGGCGCCCGCCACGGCCTGAACGACTTCACCGGCTGGTTTGCTGCCAACCCCGACATGGCGGGCCCCTACTTCGGCTACGACGGCCCGTTCCCGCCCTACAACGACTCGCTGGTGCACCATTACGTGTTCACGCTGTACGCCGTGGTGCTGCCGCGCCTGCCTCTGGAGGGCGTGTTCACCGGACCCCAAGTGCGCCAGGCCCTGGCCGGCCACGTGTTGGCCGAGGCCACGTTCTCGGGCACCTACACACTGAACCGGCGCTTGCTGCACCTGGGCATCTGATCCGGGCTTGCGCACGCTCGACGGCTGGCCGCCATCGACAGCTGTGACCTGCAACGCGCCTGGTCTGGTGCTGCTCAGCGCCTGATTTCCTTCCACGAATTCTTTGCCGGCTTGATCACCTGGCCCAGTGGCAGCTCGCGCTGGTAGACGGTGTTGTCCGAGCGGTGGGCCACACCGATGATCTTGCCGTTGACCACGCGCAGCGTGATCACCCGCGACGAGGTGGCGTTGCTGGCGATGGTCTGCGAGACGAAGGTCGAGCCGGCCACCTTGGTGCCCGTGCCTATGTCCACCAAGTACATGAAAGACGACTGCGCGCAGTTGCTGCCGCCTTGCACGTTGGTGACAAAGGTGACCGCGCCATAGGCCACGATGGGGTCGGTGTTGACCTGCTCGCCGGCCGGCAGGTCCACGTACCAGCCACGGTCGGTGGTCCAGTTGACGGCGTTGGCGCTCATGGTGTCAGTGCCCCGGGTGTAGGTTTGGCGGACCAGGCCGGTGCGGGCGTTGACCAGCGAGCCGCCGTCGTCGGCAATGGCATAGAAGGACTGCGTCAGTCCGCTGCCGAAGTCCCCCACGTCGAGCAACCGACCGGTGCCCACCAACACCACGCGGCGCCCGCCCACCAGCGCCAGCTCGGGCGTGGCTGTGACCGGCTGCGCGGTGCCAGTGGCGTCTTTCAGCGACGCCAACAACTCGCCGTTGATGTCGCCCGCGCCTGCGGCCGTGAGGTCGAAGCGCCAGAGGTTGCCCAGCAAGTCGCCGCCATAGACATAGCGCACCATGCCATCGGCTTCCTTGAAGGCTGCCACCGCGGACAGGCCGGCCTCGTTGCCCACCGCGCCCGCGGTGGTGCGAAAGGTCTTGATGACGGCGCCGGTGTTGGCGTTGAGCACCCACAGCCGGCCGAGACCGTCGCCGATGCTCAGGCCGTTGTCGTAGCCCGAGGTGACCAGCACCACGTTGCCGTCGGCTGCGGTGCGCGCCACCACCGGCCGGCCGGTCGTGTAGCCCATGTTGGCGCGGTTGGTTGCATCGCCGACGGTGGGGAAGATCCACTTGAACTGGGCCTGCGCCTGTGCCGCGGTGATGCCTCGCGGCGTGGTCACGTCCAGCGCGTAGTAGCTGCGCCCCGCTGCACCCATGCCGCCCACCAGCAGCTTGCGCCCGGTGGTCAGGCGGGCGTAGGTGGGGGTGGCGTCGAGCAAGGTCTGGTAAACCCAGCCGCGCTGCACCGACCTGCCCATGTTGGCCAGGGTGTCGGGCGGGGCGTAGGCCCATTGCTCGATGCCTGTGACGGTGTCGAAGGCGTGCAGCATGCCGTCGCCCGAGGCCAGGTAGACCATGCGCTCATCGCGTGCCAGCACGGGTTCGGCGTTGACCACGGCGCCGATCAGGTTGCTGCGGGCACGCACGGTGTCGCCTTCGCCGACACGGTTGCCGCGCAGAAAGTCCACCGCCACGTCGTTGGTGACTGCGGTCGGGGCGGCGTTGACGACAGCGCCCACGCTGGCGGCCGTGAAGTCCACGCCCGCCGCGCCACTGGAGGTGAAGATGATGCGTGTGGTCCAGTTGCGCGCGGCCAGCACGGTGGCGGCCGACCAGTTGGGCGTGCCCGACACGGCCGCGGTGTTGATGTCGATGGGGTTGGCCGTGAGGTCGCCAGCCCAGCCGCGCGGGTTGTACACGCCCAGGTAGGCCTGGGAATCGCTGCGGTCCAGATTGACCGCGCTGACGGCGATGCCGCCCTGGGCGCCTTCCTGGCTGAGGATGTTGTCCAGCCCGGCGCGAATACGCAGGGCGGTTTCTTCCGGCGTGGTCGCCAGGTACATCGTGCCGCGGCCGTTGAGGGTGGCGTGCCAGAGGTCGTCCACCGAGGTCGGGCTGCGGTTCGAACTTGGGTTGGGCCAAGCCGCTGCCAGGATGGGCGGCGGGGTGGAGTCACTCAGGAACAAGGTGCCGCGCGCGCCCAGCGTCAGCCCATAGGTGTTCATGTGCAGCGTGGTGTTGCTGTCGCTGGGCGTGGCGGTCAGCGCGCCAGCCGCCAGGCCGTGGGTGGCATCTGTGGATGGCCGCGGGCTGTTGGTGTAGTAGCGCAGCGCCAGGTCGGCCAGGGTGCCATCGAAGGTGGTGGCGTAGGGCGCGCCGGTGCCCCAGGTGGCGGCCGATTTGCCGGCGTCCCAGGCCGGCATCGCGACGGCCGAGGCGTTGGCAAAGCCGTCGGTGACGAGGAAGGCGTTGTTGCGCTGGCAAGCGAACTGGATGACGTTGTACTTGCCGCTGACGGCGTCCTTGTCGGTGCGCTTGAACTGCTCGCCGATGTACTTCAGCGTCTCGCGCGTCGGTGTGCCGCCACTGCCATTGGCCTCGTAGAAGATGCCGGCCACGCGCAGCCGGTTGCTGGCCGCGGCGGTGGCATCGGCGTCGTACAGGGTGACGTTGCCAGCCAGGTTGTTGAACGGCACCACGCCCAGGCGCATGCCGGTCAGGCCTTCCATGGTCTCGCCCATGGCGCCGGCCAGCATCATCTTGCGCTTGCGGTGGTACTGGAACCAGTTGGCGAAGTTCTGCATCTCCGCGGCATAACCGCGGCCCGAAGGGAAGGTGTTGCCGTTCTTGATCTCGTAGCGCTTGAGCGTGGAGCCGTCGGGTGCGCTGGCGCAGGTGTCGTTGATGGCACTGCTGTTCTGCGGCACGCAGGCTTCCTTCACCCAGTAGGTGGCGGGGTAGTAGGGCATGGCCACCCGGGTCACGCTGATGGCGGCGGCGGCTTCGTCGGCGAGCACGTTGGCCCAGCCGCCGCAGGAGGCGTTGCTGGCGTTGCACACACTCCTTTGCGAGCCTGCCGGCACGCGCATGCCCGGCAAGGCGGTGAACACGGCGTTTGCGGCCGTGGTGGAGCCGATGTTGGCCGTGAGGTTGAAGGTGCTCGTGCCGTAAATGGGGTGCGAGCGCGCCGCGGCGGTCGGGGCATTGCCTGGTGTGACGGGACCGGTGCTCAGCTGCGCCGGCGCCCAGGGCTGGTAGTTGACCAGCGGGTTGTAGTAGATGGGGTTGTGCACCGGCGACTGCGCCGGGTTGCTGGGCGCCGAGCGGTAAGCGGCAGCGCCCACGTCGTAGTACACCCCCGACCAGCGCAGGAACGCGAACTGCGTGGTCGGCAAGATGGCGAAGTGGTCGTTGGCTGCATCGCCATAGACCCGATTGCCCAGGCTGGTGCCGTTGGGGAACAGGTAAACCAACTTGCGCCACTGGTTGCTGGCGTCGCCGACGGCGTTGAACCAGGTCGATGTCAACGCGCGCAGCGATGTGTTGGGGTGGGCGGCGTCCACGCCCCAGCCGCTGGCGGCGTTGAAGTCCCACCAGAACGCGCCGTCGTTGTTGTAGAGCATCAACTCCGAGTCCATCGACCCGGAGTCGTCCATGCCAAAGACCACGTTGGGCTTGGCCAGCACCGAGGCTTTCAGTGGCAGCTCGGCCAGGTTGGTGGCGTGCGAGGCCACACCGGCCAGCAGACCCGTCAGGGCCAAGCCACTGATGGCAAGTTGAAGCGATGATTTCATGGCGTTCCTCGGTGGTCTGAAGCGTGGGCGGTCAACCCTTTGTGACCAACGACTGGACCCAGGTCTGGGTGTCCTTGGGGCCAGTGACACGCACGGTGATGCGGAACTGCCGCGAGTTCGGCGGGTCCAGCGGCTCCTGGCCGAACTTGCTGCTGTCGATCTGCGGCGCCTGGCGCACCAGGCATTGGCGCAGCGTGCTCGTCACTGGTGTGGTGTTGCACATGCGCTCAACCACGTAGCGCACGTTGTAGATGCCGGCCATCAGCTCGGGCGCGGCGCCCCAGTTGACCGTGGGGATGCCGGCCACGTCGGCGGGCTGGATGGTGGCCCAGTACCAGCCACCCGCGTTGGCCTCTTCGTTGGCCACGGCGCGCACGGCGGCGTAGGCCGTGTTCAGGCCCACCTCCGAGGCCTGCAGCGAGGCTTCGCGGTAACTGGAGTTGCCCGCGGCCAGGCTGCCGATTTCCGTGATGCGCGCCAGTGCCATGCCGCCGATCAGCATCACCGACAGCAGCAGCAGCACCAGCAGCATCGTCACGCCACGCTGGCTTCGGGCGGTTCTTGAAGTCATGGCGCCAGCCCCATCACCAGATTGCGCAGCGGCACGACCACGACGGACGTGCGGTAGCGGTAGCAGCGCCAGTCGGCCAAATCGGCGGTGACGGCTTCGCCGAACAAGGCGGGCATGGCCTGCGTCGCCTCGCACACGCCAGCCGCATTCGGTTTCTCGACCTGCGGACTGCGCGTGACCAGGCCGACGCGCAGGGCGCGCACGCGCGGCAGCGTGGCCGCATCCAGGGTGGCGAAGCCGCCGGTGGCGCTTTGCCAGGCCTCCAGCCCGGTGCTGCCGGCGGCGGCGTTGGTGATGCCGTACTGCGCGCGAAAGGCCATCACATTGCGCAGCAGCACCACGGGGTCGCCGGCCAATGGGCGTTCCAGCCGCAGCTCGGTGCCCACCAGGCGGTAGCGCGTCCAGCGCAATTGGCCCAGCAGCGCCACACGGCTGCGGTCGGGGTAGGTCACGGGCGCGGTAAAGGCGACCTTGTTGAAGTCGCCCGCGACGGCAAAGCTCAACCGCTGGGGGTCGACCACGGTGGAGTCGACCACTGCGGTCACGGTGCGCACCACGCAAGGGTCGCCAACGTCGCGCGGCGCCAGCAGCACGGCCTGGCCGACGGTGACGGGCAGCAAGGACCGCAGCTCGGCGTCGGCGCCCGTGGTGGACGCGTTGAGCAGCACGTTGGCGCCCGACGCCACTTGGGTGCCATAGACCACGTCGACGCGGTCGTTGCTGCCGTCACGGGTCAGGCGCAGCGGGGTGAAGGCCGCGCCGTCTTGGATGGCGACATTGCCCACGCTGAGGTTCAGGCGGTTGCACAGATAGCGGCTGTCACCGAAAAAACCAAGCCCGGCCACGGAAGCGTCGTCGCGCAGCGCGCTCAGCGCCGTGCTGGCGTTGATCAGCGAGCCGCCAGTGCCTATGCCTTGGCGCTGCGCGGCCATGAACATGGTGGCGCTGCCGACGGCGGCCAGACCCACCAGCAAGGCCACCACCATGCCGACCATGACCTCGATGATCGACAGCCCACGGCGCGCTCGCGCCAGCGCGGGTTCACGGTCGCACATCGGTCACTGCCTGCAGCGTGCGGGTGTCGCCACTGCCCTTGCCCAGCCAGGTGATGGCCACCGTCAGGCGGCCCGTGGCGGCGTCCAAGGTCGAGGTGGTGTTCACCGGGGGCGGCAGTGCCGCCGCGGCGCGGGTGGCCCAGTCGTCGGTGCCGGCGCGGGCCAGCGCGCTGGTGCACGCGCCGGCCTGGGGCCGGGTGTAGCAGGGGGCGTTGGCGACGTCGACCAGCGCCGTGCTGATCTGCTCGGCAGCAAACTGCGCTGCCACCTGGCGCGACTGGGTCTCGGTGGTCTGCGCCACCATGCGCCCCTGAAAGCGCGTCATCGTCAGCATGCCCAGCGACAGCACGACCAGCGCGATCAGGGCGTCGAACAGCCCTACGCCGCGGGCCGCCCTGGTGGCGGACGGAACGATGCGTCTCATGTGCAGTTCACTTGGTAGTTGCTGCAAAGGCGGATGGCGCCGCCCGCGTCCACGCGCAAGCCAGGGCAGCGGTGGTCGCTGGAACAGGCCACGAGCACGTGCACCAGGTTGATGGCCGATGCCGTGAGGTTGGCCGTCGAGCCCTGGCTGCTGAAAGTGACGAGCCGGTTTTCGGCGCTCACGCCGATGCCCATGTCGCGGGTGCGCAGCACCACCGGGTTGGCCGGGTCGCCCATGTCCGTGACGGTGATGACGCCGGCCACCGTGACCAGTCGCACCTCGTTGTTGCGCTTGATGGCCTCGCTTTGGGCGAGCAGGGCCTCGGCGAACAAGGTGTTGCCGCTCTCACGCAGCCGGGCGTTGATGCCGTACTCGGAAAAGAACGGTGCTGCGGCCAGGGTCAGCAGGCCCAAGATGCTGAAGGCCACCATCAACTCGATCAGGCTCAGGCCGCGTCTGTGCGGCCCGCCGTGGGGCCTGGGTGTTAGCTGTCGCACGAGCCACCCTTCATGCTCCAGCACGCCGTGGGGGGCAGGCCCTTGGGGTGGGCTGTGGTGTTGCGGTTGCCGTTGTGGTCGATGGTGTAGGTGTAGCCGACCATCGCGCCGCCGCCCGTGGCCGTGGCCGTGAAGCCCTGGGTGCCGTTGCTCAGCGCGCAGGAGATGGTGAAGTTGGCGGCCGTGGGCAGGGCCACACCGCAGGCCGCACCGTTGGCATAGTTGCCGCTGTCCTGGAAGCGCTGCTCCATGCGCGTGAAGTAGGCCGACAAACCGTCCAGCGCCGGTGGCACCCGGGAGCGCTGTATGTAGGCGCTGTACGACGGCATGGCCACTGCGGCCAGGATGCCGATGATGGCCACCGTGATCATCAGTTCGATGAGGGTGAAGCCCAGAGTTGCTACTCGCCGCATGCGATCCGCCCCGAAATGGATGGCCGGCGACACAGACGGGGCCGCGGGCTCTCAAGGGTTATCGGTTCGCCCAGCCTGCACTTGATGGTCTGAAGTGCCTTTTCAGTGCAAGCAAACGTTAGCGCGGGCCTGAAAACGTTACGGATTCCACGCCGCCGTGACAGTAGTCACGTCAAAACCAGGCGCCAGTCCGCGCCTACCGGCTCAAGACTCGAACAGATCGTCCGACGGCCGCGCCGTGCGCGCGGGCGCCGCCAGCCCCAGGTGGCGGTAGGCCGCCGCGGTGGCAATGCGCCCGCGCGGCGTGCGCTGCAAGTAGCCCTGCTGGATGAGGTAGGGCTCGATCACGTCCTCGATCGTGCCCGGTTCCTCGCCGATGGCCGCGGCCACGTTGTCCAGCCCCACCGGGCCGCCGTCAAAGCGGTGGATCACGGCCTCCAGCACCTTGCGGTCCATCACGTCCAGGCCCAGCGGGTCCACGTCCAGCATCTTCAGCGCCAGGTCGGCCACGGTGGCGTCGATGCGGCCATCACCCTTGACTTGCGCGTAGTCACGCACCCGGCGCAGCAGCCGGTTGGCGATGCGCGGCGTACCACGGCTGCGGCGCGCGATCTCCAGCGCCCCGGCGGCGTCGGTGGGCACCCTCAGCAACCCGGCGCTGCGCGTGACGATGCGGCAGAGTTCTTCGGCGGTGTAGAACTCCAGCCGCGCCACGATGCCGAAGCGGTCGCGCAGCGGATTCGTCAGCATGCCCGCGCGCGTGGTGGCCCCCACCAGGGTGAAGGGTTGCAGGTCGAGCTTGATGCTGCGTGCGGCGGGGCCCTCGCCGATCATGATGTCGATCTGGTAGTCCTCCAGCGCCGGGTACAGGATCTCTTCCACCACCGGGCTCAGGCGGTGGATTTCGTCGATGAAGAGCACGTCGTTCTTCTCGAGATTGGTCAGGATGGCGGCCAGGTCCTTGGGCTTTTCCAGCACCGGACCGCTGGTCTGGCGCAGGTTCACGCCCAGCTCGCTAGCGATGATGTGGCTCAGCGTGGTCTTGCCCAGGCCGGGCGGGCCGAACAGCAGCACGTGGTCCAGCGCCTCGGCGCGGCCGCGCGCGGCGCTGATGAAGATTTCCAGCTGCTCACGTGCCTTGGTCTGCCCCACGTACTCGGCCAGGCCTTTGGGGCGCAGCGCGCGTTCGATGGCTTCTTCATTCGGCGAGGTCGGGGCGGCGCTGACCATGCGCGGGCTGGGCGCAGCTGCAAAGTCATCGGTCTTGATCGCCATGGCGGGATTATCCCCGTGGCCTGCCGCGGGCTGGCCGCGCCGGCTTACGATCTCGGGTCCACTTTGATCGGCTGCGCCATGTCACCCCTTCACACCGTCCTTGCCGCCCTGGCTTTCACGCCCGTCGCCGCGTTGGCGCAAACCACCGTCACCGACGCCTGGGTGCGCGCCACCGTGGCGCAGCAAAAGGCCACCGGCCTGTTCGCGCAGATCACCTCGGCCCAGGGCGGCCGGCTGGTGGCGGCCAGTTCGCCGATGGCCGGCGTGGTGGAAATCCACGAGATGAAGATGGAAGGCGACGTGATGCGCATGCGCGCCGTGCCCGAGCTGGCCTTGCCCGCCGGCCGGGCCGTGGCGCTGAAGCCGGGCGGCTACCACGTGATGCTGATGGACCTGAAGCAAGCCCTCAAGGCCGGCGACAGCGTGCCGGTGACGCTGGTGGTGCAAGGTGCCGACATGAAGCGAGAAACCATAGAAATCAAGGCGGCGGTGCGTGCCGCAGCCGCGGCGCCGGCGCACGAGCACAAGCATTGATCGCCCGGCCCGGCCCGGCCCCGCCCCCCGCCCCGCCCCGCCCCACCCGACCCCGCGCGTCACGCGCCTCACAGTGAGCCCAGCAACATGTTTTCGCACATCATGATCGGCACCAACGACCTGGACAAGTCCAAGGCCTTCTACGACGCAACCCTGGGCGCACTGGGCGTGCCGGCCGGGTTCGTCGACCGCCACCGCGTTTTCTGGCGCACCCCGGCCGGCGTGTTCTCGGTCAGTCTGCCCATCGATGGCCAGCCCGCCACGGTGGGCAACGGCAGCACTATCGGCTTTGCCTGCCAGTCCGCTGAACAGGCCGATGCCTGGCATGCCGCCGGCCTGGCACATGGGGGCAGCCGCTGCGAAGACCCCCCGGGTGTGCGCAGCGGACCCGCTGGTGACCTTTACCTGGCCTACCTGCGCGACCCCGATGGCCACAAGATCTGCGGCCTGTTCCGCCTGCCCCGCACCTGAGGCATTGCCGCCCGGAAATCAGAACTCCATGCGCACGCTGACCCGCACCGTGCGTGGCTCGGCGGGGTGCACATGGCGGTCGGCCACGGGGCCGATTTCTCCTGGCAGGCGCGATTCGAAAAAGTACTGGATGTCGTTGACCTGGCGGTTGCCCAGGTTGAAGACATCCACCGTCAATTCCGCGCTGCGGCCAAACTTGCGTGCCAGGCGCAATTTGGTGGTGATGGCCGGCGCCGAACGCAGGCTGTTGTCCTCGATCAGCGGGCCCGCGCCCAGGTAGCGCCACTGCAGGCTGGCCGACCATGGGCCCAGCTCGCGCACGGTGGCCGCCACTGAGGCCACGCGGTCCACCGAGTTGGGGATGCGATCGCCATTCGCAAAACGCGAGTGGCTCCATACAAAGTCAGCGTCGAGCAAAAACCACGCCACGGGGGCCCAGCGGTTGTTGAACTCCACGCCGCGGCGCTTGCTGGCCGCGCTGGCCTCGGTGGCGCCGGCGTCGCCCACATAGACCAGTTCGGAGGCCAGGTTCAGCTGCCACAGTGCCAGCGAGCTTTGCAATCCGTGCAGCGCCTCAGTGCGCGCACCGATCTCGAAGCCGCGCGAGGACACCAGTGGCGGCACCGGGTCGGTCGGGTCGCCGGCCTTGGGGTCGCGGCTGATGGTGGTGCCGCGCGCGTCGTTGCTGTGCATGCCGCGGCCGGCGTTGGCGAAGAACTCGGTCTTGGCGAAAGGGCCGGCGACCAGGCTCAGCTTGGGTGAGAACTGCGTGGCGCGCGCACTGCCGCCGTTTTCGCGCAGCGTGAGCGCATCGACCCGGTTGTGCAGCTGGTCGGCGCGCAGGCCCAAGATGGCCCGCAAGGCCGGCGTGAACTGCAGTGCGGTCTGCCCGTACACGCCGACTTGGGTCTCGCGCACCATGTCGTCGCGCGTGGTGGCCGTGATGCGGCGCGCGACGGTGTCGAACAGGCCCACGCGGATGCGATCGTGGCGCAACTGCAGGCCGATGTCGCTGCGTGCGTCCCAGCCGGCCAGGCCGTGGCTCCAGCTGCGGCTGGCGCTCAGGCCGTAGACGCTGCGGCGGTCGGTCTGCTTGAACTGGTCACCATCCACCGGCTTGTCCAGTGCGTAGGTGAAGTTGGAGTCCAGCTCGAGCCGGTAACGCATGGCGTAGCCGGCCATGCGGGTGCGGCCGGCCTGGCCCTGGGCGTGCCACTCGGCTGACAGGCTGCTGCGCGAGGTCTTGCCGCCGTTGGTAGGGTCCACGGCATCGAAGCGGCCAAAAGGCCCGCCATTGAAGCGGCCGGCGTCTATCAGGCGCTGCGGCACCTGGTCGGTGCTGACCCAGCTGGCGTCGTAGCCCATCAGTCGCGTGCTCCAGCCGCGCGCTGCCGTGCCACCGCTCAGGCCCAGCACGGCGTTCGTGCGTTTCAAGTTCTCTGGCAAGGTCCAGGGGCCGTCGTTGCGCATCAGCTCCAGCGCGCCCAGTAGCGTCACGCCATCGGCGATTTCGAACGAGGTGCCGGCCACACCGCGCCGGTAGCCGCGCTGGCCCAGTGTGAGCTGGCCGAAGGGGGCATCGAGCTTGCTCACATAGACGATGTCGGCGGCACCGGCGCTGGCGAAGTCGCCGCTTTGCGCGAAGTACGGGCCCTTGCGGTACTCGATGCGCTGCACCAGTTCGGGCAGCAGAAACGGTTCAAGTCGCTGTAGCCCTGGCCATGGCCGTGGCTGGGCATGTTGACGGGCACACCGGCCACGCTGGTGGCGAAGTCGGTGCCGTGGTCGAGATTGAAGCCGCGCAGAAAGTACTGGTTGGCCTTGCCGTCGCCCGAGTGCTGGGTGACGATGACGCCGGGCACGAATTCAAGCACCTCGCCAGGGCGCTGCGCCGGGCGGCTCTTTAGCAGCGCGGCCTCGACGACACCTTGCTAGGCCGCGTCGCTGGTGCCCACTGCGTTGTCGTAGTGGCCGGTGATGGTGACGGCCGGTGACGGCGACGGCGGCGGCGTGTGGGCGGTGGCGGCCGTGCTCGCCAAGATGGACAACAGCAGGGTCAGGGATTTCAGCGTCGTCATGCAGCAGCATCTCGAAGCGCCCCTTGGGGCCGGGGCAGGACGGTAAGCATTACGCGGCCCTGTGACACTTGGATGCGAGCCGCCGTTATGGCCCCGTCATCAGCGGGCCCGTCATCGGTTCAGCGCCTTCAGGGCCAGCTTGATGCCTTCGCTCACGCCCACGCCCGGCGGTAGGGCCTTCAGGGCGGCCTGGGCTTCGCGTTCGTTGTAGCCCAGGGTTTGCAGCGCCTGGGCGATGTCGCCCTGGTTGTCGCTGAGCGCGGCCGCGCCGGGCAGCGCCAGATCAGGCCCGAGCTTGCCCTTCAGCTCGAGCAGCAGCCGCTCGGCCGTCTTCTTGCCGATGCCCGGCACCTTGACCAGCCGCGCGCTGTCCTGCCGCGTCACGGCCTGGGCCAGTTCGGCCACGCTCAGGCCCGAGAGCAGACCCAGCGCTGTGCGCGGCCCCACGCCGCTGATCTTCACCAGCTGGCGAAACGTGGCGCGCTCTTCATGGGTGGCAAAGCCGAACAGCACCTGGGCGTCTTCTCGCACCACAAAGTGCGTCAGCAGCACCACCGGCGCACCCAGGGCGGGCAGGTTGTAGAACGTGCTCATGGGCACGTCGACCTCGTAGCCCACGCCCTGCACGTCCACCAGCACCATGGGCGGGGACTTTTCGGCCAGCGTGCCGCTGAGGCGACCGATCATGTCAGCGGCGCCCGGCCGCCAGCAGCCGCTGACGCGCCCCTCGGGGGCCGCGAACGAAGTGAGCTTGGGGCCTAGCCATGCCCTAGGCCTGCGCCAGCAGCCGCGCCAGCAGCGCCTGCATGTGCGGGACGTCGTGCTCACCCACGCTGCGCTGCGCGATGACGCCGCGCTTGTCGATGACAAGGGTGGTGGGCGTGATGCGGACACCACCAAACGCGCGTGCCACGGCGCCGGTGTTGTCGATGACCACGCCGAAGGGCAGTTGTCGCGTGTGCGCGAAATGCGACACCGCCGCCGGCGCGTCGTGCTGCATGGCCACGGCCAGGGTCTGCAGGCCGCGCGCGGCAAACTGCCGGTGCGTGGCCACGAGTGCGGGCATGGCCTGGACACAGGGCGCGCAACTGGTGGCCCAGAAGCTGACCAGCACCACCCGGCCGCGCAAGGCCGCGGTGCGGCCTTGCGTGCCGTCGAGCAAGGTGTAGCCGACATCGGGTGCAAACTCGGTGGCGTTGCAGGCCGCCAGACCACTGGACAGGGCCAGCATTGCCAGCAGGTCACGTCGGCGCGCAAGATCGGGCCGGTTCACACAAGGGAGCGATTTCATGATTCGACGGGATGTTACGGCAGGGCTGGTGCTGGCAGGCCTGTGGCCCGGGCCCGCCGCGCAGGCTGCAGGGTTGAGTGAAGCCGACGCCGCCAGCGGCGTGCGCGCGGCCTTGCAGCGCGGTGCCGAGGCCGCCATCGGTCTGCTCGGCCGGCCAGATGGTTTCCTGGGCAACCCGCTGGTGCGCATCCCTTTGCCCGGCGCCTTGAAGGACGCCGCCAAGCTGATGAAGGCCATGGGGCAGGGCAAGCAGGTCGACGATCTCGTCACCGCCATGAACCGCGCTGCCGAGGCCGCCGTGCCCGAGGCGCGCAGCTTGCTGGTGGCCACCGTCAAGGCCATCAGCGTGGAAGACGCCCTGAAGATCGTGCGCGGCGGCGACACGGCGGTCACTGACTTTTTCGCGGGCAAGACCCGACTCCCCTTGGCCGATAAGCTGCTGCCCATCGTGACGCGCGCCACCGAAAAGGTCGAGCTGGCCTGGCGCTACAACAAGGTCGCGTCGCGGGCCGAGGGCATGGGCCTGGTCAAGGGTGACGAGGCCAACGTGCAGAAGTACGTCACGGCACGCACGCTGGACGGCCTGTACAAGACCATCGCCGAAGAAGAAAAGAAGATGCGCGCCGATCCGGTGGCCACCGGCAGCGCGCTGCTGAAGAAGGTCTTCGGCCGCTAGCGGCGCAATCAGGCCGGGCCGATGACGCCAAGCGCGCGCAGCGCCTGTCGCTCGGCGGCGGTGATGCCCAGTTCGCCCAGCACCTCCTCGGTGTGTTGGCCCAGCAGCGGTGGCGGCCGGCGCAGTTGCACAGGCGTGGCCGACAGTTTCATCGGGCTGGCCACCAGCGACAGCCGCTCGCTTAGCGGGTGTGGCATCGCCTGCTGCATGCCGCGCGCCTGTACTTGCGGGTCGGCGAAGACCTCGTCCAAGTCGTTGATGGCGCCGCAAGGCACGGTGGCCGCTTCCAGTGCGGCCAGCCAGTCGGCGCGCGGGCGCAGGCGCAGCCGGGCGGCCAGCAGCGGCACGAGTTCAGCGCGGTGCTGCACGCGCAGTCGGTTGGTCGTGAAGCGCGGGTCCAGCGCCAGATCGGCGCAGCCGGCCACGCTGCAAAAGCGCGCGAACTGGGCGTCGTTGCCCACGGCCAGGATCACGTGGCCGTCGGCCACTTCAAACACCTGGTAGGGCACGATGTTCTGGTGCGCGTTGCCCATGCGCTGCGGTGCCCGGCCACTGACCAGGTAGTTGGCGCCCAGGTTGGCCAGCATGGCCACTTGGGTGTCGAGCAAGGCCATGTCGACCACCTGCCCCTGGCCGGTGGCGTCGCGGTGGCGCAGCGCGGCCAGGATGGCCACGGAGGCGTACATGCCGGTGAACAGGTCGGCCACGGCCACGCCCACCTTCTGCGGCCCGCCGCCGGGCAGGTCGTCGCGCTCGCCGGTGACGCTCATCAGCCCGCCCAGGCCCTGCACGGCGTAGTCGTAGCCGGCACGTTCGCGGTAGGGTCCGGTCTGGCCAAAGCCGGTGATCGAGCAGTACACCAAGCGCGGGTTCGCTGCGCACAGGGCCTTTGCGTCCAGGCCGTAGCGCGCCATGTCGCCGACCTTGAAGTTTTCCACCAGCACGTCGCTGCGCGCGGCCAACTGGCGCACCAGGGCCTGGCCCGCGGGCTGGGCCAGGTCGATGGTCACCGAGCGCTTGTTGCGGTTGGCACCCAGGTAGTAGGCGGCCTCGCTGGTGTCCTGGCCCTGGGCGTCCTTCAGGTAGGGCGGGCCCCAGCCGCGGGTGTCGTCACCGCCGGGGTGGCCGGCGCTGGGCGGGCGCTCGACCTTGATCACGTCGGCGCCCAGGTCGGCCAGGGTCTGGGTGCACCAGGGCCCGGCAAGCACGCGCGACAGGTCGAGCACACGGATGCCCGACAGCGCGGCCGGTGGTGGGGGCGGGGGGTGGTCGTTCATCGCCAACATTGTCTGGCAGCTGCTGCGGATAATCCCGGTGATGCATTTGCCACGAACCCCGGCCCTCGGCCTGGCCTACGCCGCCGTGCTCAGCCTTTCGGCCTGCGCGCCGGCACTGGACTGGCGCGACGTGCGCATCGCGGCGGGCGCCGTGCAGGCCCAGCTGCCGTGCAAGCCGAGCACCCACACCCGCAAGGTGACGCTGGCCGGGCAACCGGTGGACATGTCGCTGCAGGTGTGCAGCGCCGGCGGCCAGACCTGGGCTCTGGCGTGGGCCGATGTCACCGACCCGGCCCAGGTGGGGCCGGCGCTGCGCGAGCTGCGCGACGCGGCGGCGGCCAACATCGGTGCCCAGTCGTCGGTGCCGCTGCCGCTGAACATCAAGGGCGCAACGCCACACGCCGACAGCACCCGGCTGCAGCTCGAGGGCCGGCGCGCCGACGGCCAGCCGGTGCGCGAGCAGATGGCGCTGTTTGCCCGCGGCACCGTCGTCGTGCAAGCCACGGCCCTGGGCGCGACACTTCCTGACGACGCGGTGGCCACCTTCTTCGCCTCACTGCGGGCCGGTTCGTGACCGGCCTGTCGCGGCGCACGGCCGTCGTCATCTTTCTCACCTTCGCCTTTGCCTACTTCCTGTCGGCGCTGCTGCGCGGCGTCACGGCCACCCTGGCGCCGGTGTTCAGCAGCGAACTCGGTCTGCGTTCGGCCGACCTGGGCCTGCTGGCCGGTGCCTATTTCCTGGGCTTTGCGGTGCTGCAACTGCCGTTGGGCCGCGCGTTGGACCGTCACGGACCACGCCGCACGCTGCTGGCCTTGCTGGCTGTGGCCGTGCTGGGGTGCATGGCTTTCGCCCAGGCCGCCAGCCTCTGGGGGCTGGTCGGGGCACGCGCACTGATCGGCGCGGGCGTTGCGGCCTGTCTCATGGCGCCGCTCACCTGCTACCGCCATCTCTTCACGCCCAGTGCGCAGCTGCGAGCCAATTCGTGGATGCTCATGACTGGTTCGCTGGGCATGCTGGCAGCGACACTGCCTGTGCAATGGCTGCTGCCGCTGTGGGGCTGGCGCGGCCTGTTCTGGTGCCTGGCCGCGCTGCTAGTCGCAGCCATGGCCCTGGTGGCCTGGCGCGTGCCCGTCGACGTGCCCGCTGGGGCGCCTGGCGACGATGCGCAAGCGGCAGCGCAGGGCTACGGCGCCATCGTCAGACACCCCTTGTTCCTGCGCATGGCGCCGCTGGGGTTCTTCGTCTATGGTGGCCTGATTGCGGTGCAGGCCTTGTGGGCGGGGCCCTGGATGACCCGTGTGGGCGGCGCCTCGGCCGGGCAGGCCGCGCAGGGGCTGTTCATCATCAACCTGGCCATGCTGCTGGTGTTCATGGCCTGGGGCGCCGTGATGCCGCGCCTGGCGCGCCGGGGGTACTCGGCCGTCTGGCTGATGGCGCGCGGCCTGCCGCTTTGCCTGGGCCTGTTGTTCATCAACGTGGCGCTGGGCCCGGCCGCGGGCGCATGGCACTGGGCGGCCTGGTGTGCGGCCTGCACCTTCGTATCGGTCAGTCAGCCCGCGCTGGGCCAGGCGTTTGCACCGGCACAGGCCGGGCGCGCGCTGTCGGCCTTCAATCTGGTGATCTTCGGTGGCGTGTTCTCCATCCAGTGGGGCATGGGCCTGCTCATCGACGCCTTCATGGGCCTGGGGTGGACGCCACTGCAAGCCTTTCGCGCGACGTTTGCCGTGTTCGGTGTGTGTGGCGTGCTCTCTTACGGCTGGTTCTTGCGACCGCAGCCCGCGGCTGCCGATAATCCGGGCTAACCTTCGCCATGCCTTCGCTCCTCATCGTTGCCCACGCCCCGCTGGCCAGTTCACTGATGGCCGTGGCGCGTCATGTGTATCCCGAGTGCAGCCGCACGGCCGCCGCGGTTGACGTGTCACCCGGCGCCGAGCCCGAGGCGGTACAGGCGCAGATCCGCACCGCGCTGGCCGAACTGGGTGCTGAAGAAGTTCTGATGCTCGTGGATGTCTTCGGCGCCACACCCTGCAACGCAGCGCTGGCGGTTGCCGACGGTCAACACATCCGGGTCGTGGCTGGCGTCAACGTGCCCATGCTCTGGCGCACCCTGTGCTACGCCCAAATGCCGCTCGAAGACCTGGTGAACCGCGCCTTGGCAGGCGCCACCCAGGGTGTGATGCATGTGGCTGTGCCGCGTCGACAGAATCAGCCCAATTCACCCACGAACCATGATCAAGTCCAGCATCACCATCAGCAATAAGCTAGGACTGCACGCGCGTGCATCGGCCAAGCTGACCAAGATGGCTGGTGGGTTCAAGAGCGATCTGCACCTGAGCCGAAACAGCCGCCGGGTCAATGCCAAGAGCATCATGGGTGTGATGATGCTGGCCGCTGGCATGGGCAGCGAGATCGAGATCGAGGCCGAAGGGGTCGACGAGAGCGAGGCCATGGCCGCCATCAGGGCTTTGATCGAGGGGCGCTTCGGCGAAGCCGATTGAGCACCACCGGACTGTGGTGCGGCAAGCCACTGACACCATGAGCATCCAGGTTTTCGGTATTGCGGTGTCCCGGGGCGTGGCCATAGGCCGCGCGGTGCTGGTGGCTTCCAGTCGCATCGACGTGGCGCACTACTTCGTGGCGGCCGAGCAGGTCGCTGCCGAGATCGGTCGCCTGCACGCGGCGCGTGAGGTCGTGTCGGCGGAACTCGAGGGACTCAAACGGGACATGCCAGCGGACGCGCCGCACGAATTGGCTGCCTTGCTCGACGTACACCAGATGATCCTGCACGACGAGTCGCTGACCGGGGCCACGCAGGTCTGGATCAACGAGCGTCACTACAACGCCGAGTGGGCGCTGTCGGCTCAGCTTGAGGTGCTGGCGCGGCAGTTCGACGACATGGAAGACGCCTACCTTCGCGAGCGCAAGGCCGACGTCGAACAGGTCGTCGAACGCCTGCTGCGCGAGCTGTTGCACGAGGCCGGCCACGGGTCCGGCGCCATGGCGACGGCGCGGCCGGCGCGCGATTTCGGTGGCGCCGACCCCTTGGTGCTGGTGGCCAGCGACGTGGCGCCGGCGGACATGCTGCAGTTCAAGCGCAGCGTGTTCACGGGTTTCGTCACCGACGTGGGCGGACGCACCTCGCACACGGCGATCGTCGCGCGCAGCATGGACATCCCCGCCGTCGTGGGTGCGCGCGAGGCGAGTCGGCTGATCCGCCAGGACGACTTCATCGTCATCGACGGCGACGCCGGTGTCGTCATCGTCAATCCCTCGGACATCGTGCTCCAGGAGTACCGGTTCCGCCAGCGCCAGAGTGCGCTGGAGCGGGCCCGACTCGACCGCCTGCGCCACACGCCGGCAGTCACCCTGGACGGCCAGGCCGTGGAGCTGTTGGCCAACATCGAGCTGCCGGCCGACGCGGCGGCCGCCCTTGAGGCCGGCGCGGAGGGCGTGGGGCTGTTCCGCAGCGAATTCCTCTTCATGAACCGCGAGGGCGCCCTGCCCGGGGAGGACGAACAGTTCGAAGCCTACCGCGACGCGGTGGTGGCCATGCAGGGGCTGCCGGTGACGATCCGCACCGTGGACATTGGCGCGGATAAGCCGCTGGAACGCATGAGCGCCCAGGAGCACCGCAACGAGCACGGGCTGAACCCCGCTCTGGGTTTGCGCGCCATCCGCTGGAGCCTTTCCGAGCCGGGCATGTTCCGCCAGCAACTGCGGGCCATCCTGCGTGCCAGCGCCTACGGCAAGGTGCGCATCCTCATCCCCATGGTGGCCCAGCTTGGCGAAGTGCGCGCCATCATGGAAGCCATGGCCAAGGTGCGTCAGCAGTTGGACGACGCTGGCGTCAACTACGGCCCCGTCGAGGTCGGCGCCATGATCGAGATCCCGGCGGCGGCCTTGCTGATCGACCGTTTTCTGAAGCACTTTGATTTCGTGTCCGTGGGCACGAACGACCTGATCCAGTACACGCTGGCCATAGACCGCGCCGACCAGGCGGTGGCTCACTTGTACGACCCCTGGCACCCCGCGGTGCTGCAGCTGCTACACCAGACCATACGCAGCGCCAATGCCCACCGGCGCGGCGTCAGCGTGTGCGGCGAAATGGCTGGGGACCCGGCGTTCACCGAGCTGTTGCTGGGCATGGGTCTGCGCAGCTTCTCCATGCACCCGGCGCAGATCTCTTCCATCAAGCAACGCGTGCTGCGCGCCGATACCCGGCAGCTCTCGGCCGCCGTGGATGCCGTCATCGACGCCCCAGACCCAGCGGCCGCTGCCGCCGAGCTGACCGCGGTGCGCCGCTCCCGCTGACGGTTCGCAGGCAGGCTTGCGCGGCTGTTGAAAACCGTGCTACAGTCGCAGGCTGCGCTCTTCGAACACAAAGCTCTTCGGTCCACGACCCAAGCCGCTGGAAAAGTCAAAGAGCGGAAAGCAGAAAAAAGCCGCGAGGCTTGACAGGTTTGCAAAAAACATGTCAGAATCGCGGTCTTCGCTGAGTGCCAACAGGCACTGCAAAATCAGCGGCGCCGCAAGGCAAAAGCTCTTTAACAAACTACAGCCGATAAGCGTGGGCGTTTGAAGGCGAGTGCCAGACAACTGCAGGATTGCGTCAAGCAAGCCCGCACGAGTCAGGTCTCCTGACCTTAAACGCTCGCGGATTTAAGAATTGAAGTTCAGCAATGAAGTTCTTTTCAATTCCAAAGAGCAAAAAATCAAGATCGAACTGAAGAGTTTGATCCTGGCTCAGATTGAACGCTGGCGGCATGCCTTACACATGCAAGTCGAACGGTAACGCGGGGCAACCTGGCGACGAGTGGCGAACGGGTGAGTAATACATCGGAACGTGCCC
>JANOLY010000553.1:0-2620 GCA_031420055.1 Burkholderiales bacterium
AACAGCGGCGCGCCGCTGACCAGCAGCCGCAGTGCCGTGCCTTGCGGAGCTTGCGCCTGCACGGTGCCATAGGCGCTGCGCAGCGTGGCGATGGCGGCCTGCTGCGCTTCGAGGTCGCCGCCGTCGGCACGTATGCCCGCCAGCAGCAGGGCGCGCGGCGCCTTGCCGGGGGCATCGCGCGCCACCCACACGCCGCCCTCGGTGCGCGGCGCGCGCACGGGGATCATGCTTTCGGCGATGCGCTGGACCTCGCCGGTGGGGTCTTGATCGAGCAGGTCCTTCAGCGCGTTGCCGCCGGGCGTGCCTAACACTGAAAGTGTGTCTTCGATGCCTTCTCGCAAGCCCGCGGCGGTGAAGCGCTCATGCGTGATGGCCGGGCTGAGCAGGTAGCGCCGCTCGAACATCCAATTGCCGACACCGGCCCAGGCGTCGTTCTCACCGTTGCTGACCTGCTCGAAGCGCCCGCTGGCGCGCAGGGCCGCAGCCAGCTGCTTGGAAGCCGCCGCGCGCGCCGCTGCGTCACCCCCTTCAATGGCGATGAACAGCGTACGTGCTGGCGCACCGCCCTTGATCTGGTCGATGAGCAACTGCTGCTGCGCGTCGGCCGTGGCGGGCAAGAAGGCCGAGAGGTCGGCGGTGAAGGTGCTGCGCGTGATCTGCCAGGCCGCCAGCAGCATCAGCGCGGCCCACAACAGCAGCACGGCAGTGCGCTGCCGCGGGCCCAGGGCACCAGTGGGTTTCATTTCGGCGCGGGCGTGGCCGTGGCGGCGGCCAGCGGTGTGATCAGCATCAGCGAGCGGTCGCCGCCGACCAGGCGCAGGTCGGTGCTGTGCACCTCGCTGCCCGTGCCGGCGATCTCGAGCTGCTGCACGCTGCGCGCCAGCCGGCTGTCCAACGGCGTCAGCAGCAGCACCCAGCGCGCAGCATTGCCGCTGACCTGGGTCTTGAAGTGGCGCTGCAAGGCCAGCGCGTCACCGTTCAAGGTGCCGCGCATGGCGTCGGCCAGGGCGGCCAGTTCGGGGATGGCGTCCAGCGCCGTCTGGCGCGTGCGGGTGCCGCGTTTCATCACCACCTGGTTGCCCTGCACTTCCATCGACTCGGCGCGCGGCTCTTCGGTGTAGCGCGCAAATCGGTCGGGCGCTTGAAAGCTCAGGCGGCCGCTGGCCAGCAGCGGGTTCTCCAGGCTGCTCACCGTGCGCTCTTCGGTAAAGCGCGCTTCACCGCTCTTGCGCTGCGCCAGCAGCGCCATCAGCCCGGCCAGGTCGAACTTGGCCGACGCGCCTTGGGCCTGCCCCGCGCTGCCCACGAAGGCCACGGCGGCACCCAGCACGGCCCTGCGGCTGGGCGCGGCGGGGTCAAGCGGCCTGGTCGTCATACCCGTTGTGCTCACGCCAGTAGTCATAGAAGTTGAACCAGTTATACGGCGCCTCGATGCACAGCGCCTCCAGGCGGCGCACGTACTCGGCCACGGTGGCATGCAGCAGGCGCTCGCGCTCGGCGGGGTCGGCGGGCAGGTCGCGAAAGTCGGCCAGGGTCTCGAAGCGCAGTTCGTAGCGATTGCCGCCGCGGTACAGGCCCACCATGAACATCACCTGCCGCCGCAACATCATGGCCAGGCGCACGGGGCCGTCGGTGAAGCGCGTGGGGCAGCCCAGGAACAGGTGCTCCTGGCTGCCGCCGTGCACGGCGTCGCTGGGCACGAAGCGGTCGCCCATCAAGCCGGTGAGACCGCCCTTGTCGAGAAAGTCGCGTATGGCCAGGGCCGAGCCACGCTGGCCGATGGGGATGATGCTGACCTCGAAGTGCGGCGCCAGCGCCTGCAGCACGGCGTGGATCATGCGGGCGTTTTCGGGGTACATCACCATCGCCACGGGCAGGCCGGGGTGGCTCATGCCCACTGCGTGCAGGGCCTCGAAGCTGCCGATGTGGGCGCCCAGCAGGAACACGCCGCGGCCTTCGGCCACGCTGCAGTCCATCAGCTCGTTGCCTGTGATGTGCATGTCGAACAGGTCCAGCCGGCCGGCGGCGAACCAGATGCGGTCCAGCGCCACCGAGGCGAAGCAGTGGATGTGGCGGTACAGGTCCACCCAGCCCGCCGGCCGGCCCAGCGCGCGGCCCAGGTACTGGCGCGAGGTGCGCCGCGGCGTGGGTGCAAACAGCAGGTAGTACAGCGCGATGGGGTGCAGCACCAGTCGGGCCACCGGACGGCCCAGGTGGGTGGCAATCCAGGCCAGTGTGCGCAAGGCCAGCAGGTTGCTGCGCTCGGGGGTGGCGGTCCAGTCGCGGGCATGGCCGCGGTCGGGGCTGGCCTGGGTGCTCACGCGCGGGCCCCGGCGGTCAACTGACCCTTGGCCATGACCTGGCCTTCACACTGGACCGCAAACGCCAGACCGCTGCCGTGGGGCTGCAGTTGCACCTGCAGCTCGGTGCCGGGCAGCACGGGGAGCATGAACTTCACCTGCGCGACCTGCGGCGTCGACCCCAGGCGCGCCTGCAGTTCGGGTTGCTTGTCCAGCGCGCGCATCACGAAAGCCAGCAGCGCCACGCCGGGCAGCACGGGCTGTCCCGCAAAGTGCCCGGCAAACGCCGGGTGGTCGGCTGGAACCTGGAACCGGCCGCC
>JANOLY010000554.1:0-6166 GCA_031420055.1 Burkholderiales bacterium
CTCCGAGCTGCTGGCAATGATCGACACGACCCAGCCGAACATGTCTCAGCACCTGAGCATGCTGTACCGCAGCGGGGTGCTGGCCAAGCGGCGCGACGGCACCCAGATGTACTACCGCCTGCAAAGCGAGCGCGTGGCCACACTGTGCCGCGCGGTGTGTACCCAGGTCGCGATCGAACTGGAAGGAGAGGAGCCGATCCCCGCAGCCGATCGGCTCGTCACCGCCTCGCACCGCTGACCTGCCGGCTGCGCGGCGAGGGCGCCTCTTGAGGTCAGTCGCTTGAAGTGCCTCCGTCTGGCGTCAGTCTAACCCGTCGTATACTGGTGAACGAACGGTCAATGCGGGCCCCCGCAACCAAATCTTCCGCAAGAAAGCCCGCTCCGCGCGGGCTTTTTTGCGTCTGCCTCCGCTGTGACCGCGCGCGCGGGCGCGGACACCGGAGGCGGGATGCGCGGGCCATTGATCCACACTACGCACATGTCGCAGATCCTCAGCCTTGAAGACATCCAGGCCGCCGCACGTCGCTTGGCCGGCCAGGTGCTGGACACCCCTTGCGTGGAAAGCAAGACGCTGTCGCAGATTGTCGGCGCGCAGGTTTTCCTGAAGTTCGAGAACCTGCAGTTCACGGCCTCCTTCAAGGAGCGCGGCGCGCTGAACAAGCTGGCCCTGCTGCTCGAATCGGGCCAGGCGCTGAAGGGGGTGATCGCGGCCTCGGCCGGCAACCATGCGCAAGGCGTGGCGCACCACGCGCAGCGGCTGGGGCTGCGCGCCGTGATCGTGATGCCGCTGCACACGCCCACGGTCAAGGTCGAGCGCACGCGCGGCTTTGGCGCCGAGGTGGTGCTGCATGGCGAGACCTTCGACGATGCGCGCCAGCGTGCCCTGGAACTGGCCGCCAGCGAAGGGCTGACCTTTGTGCACCCCTTCGACGATCTCGATGTCATGGCCGGGCAGGGCACCATCGCCCTGGAGATGCTGCGCGCCCAGCCCAGCCTGGACACGCTGGTCATCGCGGTGGGCGGCGGCGGCATGATCAGCGGCATGGCCACGGTGGTGCGGGCGCTCAAGCCTGGAATGCAGATCATCGGCGTGCAGACCGCGCGCTTCCCGGCCATGGTCAACGCCATCAAGGGCACCACCTACGCGCAAGGTGCCAGCACCATCGCCGAGGGCATCGCCGTGGGCCTGCCGGGCCTGCTCACGCGCGAGATCATTCGCCAGCAGGTCGACGACATGGTGCTCGTCGATGAAGGCGACATCGAGCAGGCCGTGTTGATGCTGCTGGAGATCGAGAAGACCGTGGTCGAAGGCGCCGGTGCTGCCGGCCTGGCCGCGCTGCTGAAATACCCGGCGCGTTTTGCCGGGCGCAAGGTGGGCCTGGTGCTGTGCGGCGGCAATATCGACCCGTTGCTGCTGTCGGCCATCATCGAGCGCGGCATGGTGCGTGCGGGACGATTGGCGCGAATTCGTGTGAATGCACGCGACACGCCGGGCGTGCTGGCACGCATCACGGCCGTGGTCGGTGAGGCCGGGGCCAACATCGATGAGGTGCACCACCAGCGCGCGTTTTCGTCGCTATCGGCGCAGAGCGTTGAAGTGGAACTGGTGCTGCAGACCCGCAACCCCGCGCATGTGGACGAGGTCGTGGTGCGTCTGCAAGCGGCGGGCTTCGAAGCGCGCGTGTACTGACGCGGCGGCGTGCTCGTCAGCGGGCCGTCATGCCCACCGTGCTACATTCGCCGCCATGTGCTCCCGCCTGTATTTTGCGTATTTTTGGATCTCGCCCCACCCGGCGGTTGAGGGATTCTGAGTGCGCTAAAGCGTTGCAAAGCACCCCAGACCAACCGCCGGCAACCCCGGCGGTTTTTTCTTGTCCGCAGCAGAAGAAAGACCCCCATGAACCCCAAGTCCGTGAACCCGTCCGACGACCGCCTGGCCCTGAGCGAGCGCACCAGCCAGACCGACGACCAGCGCATCCGAGACGTCACGCCGCTGCCGCCGCCCGAGCATTTGATTCGCTTCTTCCCCATTGCCGGCACGCCGGTGGAGACGCTGGTCAAGAGCACGCGCGACAGCGTGCGCCGCATCATGAATGGTGAAGACGACCGGCTGCTGGTGGTCATCGGCCCATGCTCGATCCACGACCCCATGGCCGCGCTGGAGTACGCGCGCAAGCTCAAGGCAGAGCGCGAAAAACACGCCGGTGATCTGGAAGTCGTGATGCGCGTGTACTTCGAAAAGCCCCGCACCACCGTGGGCTGGAAGGGCCTGATCAACGACCCCTACCTCGACGAGAGCTTTCGCATCCACGAAGGCCTGCGCATCGCGCGCCAGCTGCTGGTGGACCTGAACCGCGTGGGCGTGCCGGCGGCCAGCGAGTTTCTTGACGTGATCAGCCCGCAGTACATCGGCGACCTCATCGCCTGGGGTGCCATTGGCGCGCGCACGACGGAGTCCCAGGTGCACCGCGAACTGGCCAGCGGCCTGAGCGCGCCGGTCGGCTTCAAGAACGGCACCGACGGCAACATCCGCATCGCCATCGACGCCATCCAGGCCGCCGCGCGACCACACCACTTTTTGTCGGTGCACAAGAACGGGCAGGTGGCCATCGTCGAGACGCGCGGCAACAAGGACTGCCACGTCATCCTGCGTGGCGGCAAGGCGCCCAACTTTGATGCCACCAGCGTGGCCGCGGCCTGCGCAGAAATCGAAGCGGCCAAGCTGCCGTGCCGGCTGATGATCGACGCCAGCCACGCCAACGCCAGCAAGCAGCACCAGCGCCAGATCGAAGTGATGAAAGACGTGGGCGCCCAGCTGGCCGCGGGCAGCCGCTGCATCTTTGGCGTGATGGTGGAAAGCCACCTGCACGCCGGCGCACAGAAATTCACGCCCGGCAAGGACGACCCGGCCAAGCTGGCGTACGGCAAGAGCATCACCGACGCGTGCCTGGGTTGGGACGATTCGGTGGCGCTGCTGGACGGCTTGGCGACGGCGGTGCGGGCGCGCAGAGAGCGGGCCTGAGCGGGACCCACCGACCCCAACAGGCCGCAGTTGCGCGATGCGTTGCAGCGCCAGTTCGAACACCGGCAAGGCCTCGGCCCAATGGCGGTTGGCCGCCAGCGCGCGGGCATGCGTGCTGGCGAAGTTGCCGGCGGTGGCCGACCACAAGGGGTTGCCCGGTTCTTCTTGCTGGCGTTCGCGCACGGTGACCCAGGCTTGCGCTGAAGCCGCCAGCGCCGGGGCATGTTTGCCCAGGGCCAGCAGCGCCACGGCCAGGTAGTTGCTGTCGAACATCAGGCCCTGGCGCCAGATGGCACTGGTGGGGTTGAGCTGCAGATTGGCCCGCCGGTGCACCAAGGCGGCCTCGGCCTCGCGCCGCATGGCGCCGAAGTCCTCCAGGCGCAGGTGGACCAGGGCGCGCCCGACCAAGACGTTGGCAATGTTGTGGTGCGCCCATTGCTCGGCGCTGGGCGAGCCGGGGTCGGTGTTGCTGTCCATGGCCGCCAGCAATGACGGGTCGCCGTAGAGCGCATTGAACTCGGCCTCAGCTTCGCTGTAGTGGCGCAGCGCCTCTTGCGGCCTGCCCAGGCTGGGGCGGCCCGGGTGGTCGTTGAAGTGCGCCATGTTGGTCAGCACGTTGCCGCGCAGCTCCAGCACGGCAGCGCGGTGGGCGTCGTTCAGGCGTTCGGCCAGGGTCTGCGCCGCGCGCGCCGCGGCGGTGGCCAGCACCGCCAGGCCCTGGGCGGGCTGGCCAGCGTTGCGCAGCATGTGGGCGTGTGTGAGCAAGGTGATGAGGTGCTGGGTCACGAAGCGCACGTCGCTGAGCCGCGCTGACCACACCGCGCTGCCCAGCGCCAGCGCGCGCGCCACGGTGGCCCGCGCCTCGTTCGCGCGCTCGGGGCCGGCGAAGGTGGGGTTGCCCTGGATCTGCGCCAGCCGGCCCAGCGCCGAGGCCACCAGTGCGTTCAGCTCGATGTCGTCGGGCGCGATCTCCAGCGTCACGTCCAGCGAGGCCACGGTCTGCTTGAGCATGGCCTCCTGTGCCTGCGCGCCACCGGGCAGTTGCTGGATGGCGTCACCAAACCGGAACACCAGTTCGGTGGTGATGTGCTCAGCCACTGCGGGTCCACGGCTTGGCTGGCCGACAAGCGGCTGGGGCGCGTCGGCGGGTCTTCGAGCACGCTGCGCGCTGTCTCGGCCGGCGTGGTGGCGTGGCGCCCGGTGGGGCGCGTGCCGGTGAGCATCTGGTACAGCAGCACGCCCAGGCTGTAGATGTCGGTGGCGGTGCTGACGGGCTCACCACGCACCTGTTCTGGGCTGGCGTAGTGGGGCGTGTAGGGGCACTGGCCGGCCACCGTGGTGTCGCTGCTGCCTTCGCCGGGGTGGCCTTCCAGCGGGTCCAGCGCCTTGGCGATGCCGAAGTCCAGCAGCTTGACGTTGCCGTCGCTGTCCACGAGCACGTTGCCGGGCTTCAAGTCGCGGTGCACCAGCAGGTTGCGGTGGGCGTGGCTCACTGCGTCGGTCAGTTGCAGGAACAGGTGCAGGCGGCGCTCCAGCGCCAGCCCGCGCACGGCTTGGTCGATGGGCTGGCCGTGCACGTACTCCAGCACAAAGTAGGGCAGGCCGTCGTCGCTGGCCCCGGCGTCCAGCAGCCGCGCGATGTGCGGGTGGCTCAGCCGCGCCAGCGTCTGGCGTTCCAGTGCAAAGCGCTGCAGCACGGCGGCGCTGTCCATGCCGCGTTTGAGCAGCTTCACCGCCGCGCGGCCGTCGTACTGGCCGTCGGCGCGGCGGGCCTCGAAGACCTTGCCCATGCCGCCGCTGGATCTCCCAGGCACCCAGGCGCTGGCCCGTGCGCGCGGCGCTGCCGGCCAGCAACTGCGCGGCCGCCTCGGCCAGAAAGGCCGGCCCGCTGCCGGCTTGGTCGACGCTCACCGAGGCCCAGCAAGTGGCCGGCGACGCGGCCGGCGGCGATGTGGTGCGCGTGCACGACGCGCTGCTGGCGTTCGAGCAGGTGGACGCGCGCGCGGCCAAGGTGGTGGAGCTGCGATTTTTTGGTGGTCTGGAAAACACCGAGATCGCCGAGCTGCTGGGCCTGAGCCTGGCCACCGTCAAACGCGACTGGACCTTGGCGCGCGCCTGGCTGCACCGCGAATTGGCGGCTTGATCGGGCACTGCGGGGCGAGGGTTGCGCTGGCCGCCGACCGTGCCGCTGCGCGCGGCTTCAGTCCGCCGAGCGCGCCAGGCGCTCTGATTTCCAGTACACGTCGTCGCCGCCCAGGCCGTCCAGGTTGGCGCGGTTGAGCACACGCGCCAGCACGAACAGCAGGTCGCTGAGCCGATTCAAGTACTGGCGTGGCGGCTCGTTGACGGCTTCGGCCGCGGTCAACGCCACCACGGCGCGCTCGGCACGGCGCGCCACGGTGCGGCTCACATGGGCCAGCGCGGCACTGCGCGTGCCCGCCGGCAGGATGAATTCCTTCAGCCGCGGCAGCTGCCCGTTGTAGTGCGCCAGCGCCTCGTCCAGCCGCAACACGGCCTCGGTCTTGAGCAGCTGAAAGCCCGGGATGGACAGCTCGCCGCCCAGGTTGAACAGCTCGTGCTGGATGACCACCAGCAACTCGCGCACGTCCCCGGGCAGAGGCTCGGCCAGCAGCACCCCCAGGCCCGAGTTCAACTCGTCGACATCGCCCATGGCCTGCACGCGCAGATGGTCTTTGGCCACCCGGCTGCCGTCCCCCAGGCCCGTGCTGCCGTCGTCTCCGGTGCGGGTGGCAATTTGCGTCAGGCGGTTGCTCATGGTCGGCGGTGGGTTGCTCCAGGAACCCGGATTGGACCATTTCCGGCCCGCGACCGTTCGGTCACCCAGGCCCAAGCCGCACAGCCTTGCCCGGCGCCAGCTTCAGATTGACCCTGTGAGGGAAGTCCTGCTGTCGCCCGAGCACGGGCTTGGTTAGGCTTTCTCTCCCAAAAGACACTGGCCGTTCTGCGGCCGCCCCACCGCCATGGCCACTACAGCAGCCCCGGGTACCCTTGCCCTTCAGCGTCTCTACCACTGGGAAACCACCGCCCCCGACAAAGTCGTGCTGACCCAGCCCCTGGGCGGTGGCGCCGTGCGCGACTACACCTGGCGCGAGGTGCTGGACCAGACCCGCCGCATGGCCGCTC
>JANOLY010000555.1:0-1572 GCA_031420055.1 Burkholderiales bacterium
CAAGGCCATGACGGGCGCGAACAAGCGCGCGCTGAAGTCGCTGGCCGACATGATCAAGGGCAAGAGCGGGCGCTTCCGCCAGAACTTGCTGGGCAAGCGCGTCGACTACTCGGGCCGTTCGGTCATCGTGGTCGGCCCCACGCTCAAGCTGCACCAGTGCGGCCTGCCCAAGCTGATGGCGCTCGAATTGTTCAAGCCCTTCATCTTCTCGCGCCTGGAGGCGATGGGCATTGCCACGACCATCAAGGCGGCGAAGAAGGAAGTCGAGAGCGGCACGCCGGTGGTCTGGGACATCCTTGAAGAAGTCATCAGGGAACACCCGGTTTTGCTCAATCGCGCGCCCACGCTGCACCGCCTGGGCATCCAGGCTTTTGAGCCGGTGTTGATCGAAGGCAAGGCCATCCAGCTGCATCCGCTGGTGTGCTCGGCCTTCAACGCCGACTTCGACGGCGACCAGATGGCCGTGCACATTCCGCTGTCCATCGAAGCGCAGATGGAAGCCCGCACGCTGATGCTGGCCTCCAACAACGTGCTGTTCCCGGCCAACGGCGAGCCGTCCATCGTGCCGTCGCAAGACGTGGTGCTGGGCCTGTACTACGCCACACGTGAACGCATCAACGGCCGCGGCGAGGGCATGGTCTTCATGGACCTGCTGGAGCTGCAGCGTGCGCTGGACAACGGCGTGGTGGAAGTCACCGCCAAGATCGCCGTGCGCCTGACCGAGTTCGTGAAGAACGCCGAGACCGGCGAGTTCACCGCGAACACCAAGCTCGTGGACACGACCGTCGGCCGTGCCTTGCTGAGCGAAATCCTGCCCAAGGGCCTGCCTTTCGCCAACATCAACAAGGCGCTGAAGAAGAAGGAGATCTCGCGCCTCATCAACGTGTCTTTCCGCAAGTGCGGCTTGAAGGACACGGTGGTGTTTGCCGACAAGCTGCTGCAGGCGGGCTTCCGCCTGGCCACGCGCGCTGGCATCTCGATCTCCATCGATGACATGCTGGTGCCCAAGGAAAAGCCGGGCCTGATCGAAAAGGCGGAGAAGGAAGTCAAGGAAATCGAGCAGCAGTACGTCTCGGGCCTGGTGACCGCCGGCGAGCGTTACAACAAGGTGGTGGACATCTGGGGCAAGACCGGCGACGAGGTCGGCAAGGTCATGATGGCCCAGCTGTCCAAGCAAAAGGTGATTGACCGCCACGGCAAGACGGTGGACCAGGAGTCGTTCAATTCCATCTACATGATGGCCGACTCGGGCGCGCGCGGTTCTGCGGCGCAGATTCGCCAGCTGGCCGGCATGCGCGGCCTGATGGCCAAGCCTGACGGCTCCATCATCGAGACGCCCATCACGGCCAACTTCCGTGAAGGCCTGAACGTGTTGCAGTACTTCATCTCCACCCACGGCGCCCGCAAGGGCCTGGCGGACACGGCGCTGAAGACAGCCAACTCGGGCTACCTCACCCGCAGACTGGTGGACGTGACGCAGGACTTGGTGGTGACGCAAGCCGATTGCGGCACGCAAAACGGCATGAACCGCCGTGCGCTGGTGGAGGGTGGTGAAGTCATCGAGAGCCTGCG
>JANOLY010000556.1:0-13470 GCA_031420055.1 Burkholderiales bacterium
CAGCAGCACGCGCAGCCCGTTGGCCAGCACGAACCAACGGAACTGCGCCTGGTCGGTGGCCGCCACCACGCGGGGCGGCAACACCGGCACGGCCATGCGCGCGCCCGGCGCCTGGGAAGCCGCCGCCGGGACCGGTGCCGACGCCGGCACCGACGCCACAGGGGACTGGGCGTGCAGTAACGGGGCAACCCAGGCCAGACAGGACGCAAGAAGCAAGGAACGCATGACGGCGTGGCTGCCGCAGCCAGTGGGGCGCAGCGACGGGTGAAGACGATGAAGCCGCGAGGCTAATGCCGAATCGGACCCGACGTGCCGTGCCGGCCCGAGCGGCAGGTCAGCCTTCAGTCCGCGGCCAGCGCATCCGGGCGCACCAGGCGCTTGCGCAGGGCATCCAGGTCGGCCACGGTGTCGATATCGAGCAGCACGCCGGAGTCGTCGAGTTCGACACCCTGCGCCGGGTAGCGCGCCATGACGCGGCGGGCACCGTCGTCGCCGCTCAGGCGCACGAGTTCGGAGTACAGCTCGGCCGAGAAGCCCACCGGGTGGCCGCGGCGCCCCCGGTGCTGAGCGAAGGCCACCGGGTACTGCTCCAGCGCCGTGGCCACGGCCAGCATGCTGGCCGGCGTCACCAGCGGCATGTCGCCTGGCAGCACCAGCCAACCGCTGGCGCCGGAGCGCTCGGCCACGCCCGCGGCGATGGAGTCACCCATGCCGCGTGCGGCATCGGCGTCGCTGACCACCAGGATGTCGCGCGTGGCCACCTGCTTGCCCACCAGGGCCGCACGGGCCGCAGTGGTCACCACCAGCAGCGGCAGCTGCGTCTGGCTGGCGTTGCGCAGGGTGGTGCCGAGCACGGTGAACGTGCCCAGCGATTCTTCGAGTTTGTGACGATCACCGCGGTAGCGGCTGCCGGCGCCGGCAGCCAGAACGATGATGGTGGGACGAACGCGCATTTGGTTTTCAGGCCCCGTGCGCAGCCTGAAACGGGCCTGCATCACGCGCCTCTCCTTGCGCAGCAGAATGGCGGCAAAGGGGTGCCTGAGCTAGTGGGGCCATCACTTACGGCCTCACCCCTAAGGGATGCACCGGGTTTGCTTGCAGCCGGTTACATCATGGCTCGCTGCCTATACTGGCCCGATGGACATTGCCAGCCTGCGAAAAAGCTACGAACGCGACGAGCTCGACGAGGCCTCAGCCGCGGCCGACCCGCTGCACCAATTCCAGCACTGGCTGCAGCAGGCCCTGAACGCGCAGCTGCCCGAACCCAATGCCATGACGCTGGCGACGGTGGGGCCCGACGGTCGGCCCTCGACCCGCGTGGTGCTGATCAAGGGCTGCGACGCGCGCGGCATCGTCTGGTACACCAACTACCGCAGTCGCAAGGGCCGGGAACTGGCCGTGCACCCGCATGCCGCACTGCAGTTCCACTGGGTCGAGCTGGAGCGCGTGGTGCGTATTGAAGGCCGCGTGGAACAGCTAGACGCTACCGAATCAGACGCCTACTTTGCCAGCCGGCCGCTGGACTCGCGCCTGGGCGCCTGGGCCTCGCCGCAAAGCGAGGTCATCAGCTCGCGCGCCGTGCTGGTGGCCAACGCGGCGCAGGCCGCTGTCAAGCATGCGCTGAACCCGCCGCGGCCGCCGCACTGGGGCGGCTACCGCTTGCAGGCCGACCGCTGGGAGTTCTGGCAGGGCCGTAAAAGCCGGCTGCACGACCGGCTGCGCTACCGGCTGGCTGGCCCAACCTGGGTGCGCGAACGCTTGGCGCCCTGAGCGGTGACCCCAGTCCGCACTCAACCGCGTGGCGCGGCGATGAGGCTGTCGATGTGCGCCAGGAAGCGGCTGAAGTCGATCGGCTTGGTCCAGTAGTCGTCAAAGCCCGCCACGCGCGCCAGTTCGATGTGCTCGGGCATGGCGTCGGCTGAAAGTGCCACGTAGCGGCAGCCCGCCATGGCGGGCTCGGTGCGCAGGCGACGCATGAGCTCGGTGCCACTGAAGTCGGGCAGGTGCACGTCGAGCAACATCAGGTCGGGCCGTGCCATCCGGGCCGCTTCGATGCCGCTGTGCCCATCCACCGCCGTGCGCAGGTGTACCGCCGGACGCATGCTCAGCAGCTCGCGCACGAGTTGCAAGTTGACGAGGTTGTCCTCCACACACAGCACCTCCAGCGGCCGCTGAGCCGACGGCGGCACCTTGCCCGGTGGGGCTGCCCCGGGCGGCCGCGTTGGTGTCGGATCCTCCATGTCGCCGCAATGCCCTGATGTGACGGTGCGGCAGTGTACGGGCGGCTGCCGCTTCAGCCGCACGCTTCAGCCGCGGGCTGCGGCCGGATCCATGGCCTGGTGCAGCACCCGTTGCGGGTACGGTATGCCCACGCCGGCCTCGCCCAAGGTGCGCAGGATGGCCAGGTTGACCGCCGAACGCAGGTTGTTCTGACCGTTTTCGGGGTCGTCCATCCAGAACGCGGTGGTCAACTCCAGGCCATCGGCAGCAAAGGCCGACAGCAGCACCAGCGGCGCCGGCGCGCTCAGTACCCGCGGCACCGCCGCCACGGCCTGCGCCAGGCGGGGCATCAGGGCGTCCAGGTCGGTGCCGTACTCGACCAGCACGGTGGTGCTCATCAGCACCCGCGGGTCGGCCAGCGAGGAGTTCTCGACCCGCTGCGTGATCATCATCTCGTTGGGCACGATGGATTCGCGCCCGTTCAGCGCGCGTATCACCGTGAAGCGCGTGCTGATGTCGGTGATGCGGCCCTCGAAGTTGTCGACCTTGACCATGTCGCCGATGCGCATGCTGCGCTCGGCCAGGATCACGAATCCGCTGACATAGTTGGCCGCCAGCTTTTGCAAGCCCAGGCCGATGCCCACGCCCAGCGCGCCGCCCAGCACGCCCAGCGCCGTCAGGTCGATGCCGGCGGCCGACAGCGCCACCAGCAGGCCCACCAGCAGCAACAAGGCACGCAACGAGTTGGCCGCCATCTTGCGGATCGACAGGTTGTCGGTGGCGCCGTGCAGCAGTTTCTTTTCAAGCGCCGCCGACACCCACAGCACCAGCACCAGCACCAGCACGGCGCTGACGGCGCCCTCGATCAGGTCGCGCACCGAGACCTTGGCGGAGCCGAGCTTCCAGGTGATCGCGTCCAGCTCGGCCAGCAGCAACGGCAAGAGGCCGGTCAGCCAGAGCACCACGCCTATCCACACGGCCCAGGACACACTGCGTTCGACCACGCGCATAAAGCCTGAATTCGGGAAGACGCTGTGCAACACACGCGCCACGAGGCGTATCACCACCAGCGACAGCAACACCGGCACGGCCACCTTGAACGCGGCCGCGGGCACGGCGTCTTGCCCCAAGCTGTGCAGACCCCAGCGCACGGCCAGCGCCAGCAGCAAGGCCAGCACCGGGAACAGCACACCGTCCACCACGCCTTGGCCAAACCACACCGAGCCCGGCCGCGGCTGCGCGCCGCGCAGCAGCCGCACCAGGGCCCAGGCCAGCGCCAGGCAGCCGGCGATGAGCGCCAGTTCGATCAGGACGGTGGGGCGCTGCAGGGCGTTGAGCAGTTGGCCCAGGTCCTTGGCCGCCCAGGGTGACGGTGTCACGCCTTCACGCCACGCCGGCCAGTACGCGCAGGTGCGCAGCCACACTGCGCGCCAGGGCGCCGAGGTTGTAGCCGCCTTCCAGGCACGACACGATGCGGCCCTGGGCGTGGCGCGCGGCCAGGTCGACCAGACGCTGGGTGATCCACGCGTAGTCGGCCTCGACCAGGCCGAGCTGGCCGAGCTCGTCCTCGCGGTGGGCGTCAAAGCCGGCCGAGATGAACACCATCTGCGGCGCGAAGCGCTCCAGCGCGGGCATCCACATGGCATCGATGGTGTCGCGCACCGCCGCGCCGCGCGTGTAGGGCTCCAACGGCACGTTGACCATGTTGGTGCCCTTGGGCACCGCGCCGCAGTAGGGGTACAGCGGGTGCTGGAAGAAGCTGCACATCAGCACGCGCTCGTCGCCGGCGATGATGTCTTCGGTGCCGTTGCCGTGGTGCACGTCGAAGTCGATGATGGCCACGCGCTGCAGGCCGTGCACGTCCAGCGCATGGCGCGCGGCGATGGCCACGTTGTTGAAGAAACAAAAGCCCATGGTCTGGTCGCGCGTGGCGTGGTGGCCCGGCGGGCGCACCGAACAAAACGCATTGCGGGCGCGCCCGGCCAGCACTTCGTCGGTGGCCGCCACCGCGGCACCGGCGGCGCGCAGGGCGGCGGCCAGGGTGCCGCTGTTGGCCACGGTGTCGGGGTCCATGGCGCGTGGCCGGCCTTGCTGCTGCACCTGTTCCAGCACCTCGCGCAGTTCGTTCACGTAGCCCGAGCTGTGGGCGCGGTTGATCTGCACCAGCGTGGCCTGGGGTGCCTCATGAAACTGCAACGCCACATCCAGCCCCGTGGCCAGCAGGTGGTCGGCAATGGCGTCCAGGCGCTGCGGGCATTCCGGGTGGCCTGCACCCATATCGTGCAAACGGCACTCGGGGTGGCTGAAGAAGGCAGTCGTCATGCGGTCGGCAGGCTCATTTCGAGTAAGGTTCCACTGATGAATTCAGGGCTTGCACGCCAGCTTAGCCGGCTCGTTGACCAGATTAGCATGATCGTCGTGGGCAAACGCCCGCAGATCGAGGACTGCGTGGCCTGCCTCATGGCCGGCGGGCACCTGCTCATCGAAGACGTTCCCGGCGTCGGCAAGACCACGCTGGCGCACGCCCTGGCGGTGTCGCTGGGCTTGCAGTTTTCGCGCGTGCAGTTCACCGCCGACCTGATGCCCAGCGACCTCATCGGCGTGAGCGTTTTCGAGCGCGCCACCGACAGTTTTGTCTTCCACCCCGGCCCGGTATTCACGCAAGTGCTGCTGGCCGACGAGATCAACCGCGCCGGCCCCAAGACCCAGAGCGCCTTGCTTGAGGCCATGGAAGAGCAGCAGGTGTCGGTGGAAAACCAGACGCGCCCGCTGCCCAAGCCCTTCTTCGTCATCGCCACGCAAAACCCCAGCGACCAGCTCGGCACCTACCCGCTGCCCGAAAGCCAGCTCGACCGCTTCTTGCTGCGCATCACCCTGGGCTACCCCGACCGCGCCAGCGAGCGGCTGCTGCTGGCCGGCGGCGACCGCCGCCACGCCGCGATGCAGCTGAGGTCGGTGATGCAGCCCGGCGAGCTGCAGGCCGCACAGGAAGCGGTGCTGGCGGTGCGGGCGTCGGAGCCGCTGCTGGACTACTTGCAGGCGCTGATCGCTGCCACACGCTCGGGCGTCTGGTTCACCGAAGGCCTGTCGCCACGCGCCGGCATCGCCGTGCTGCGCGCGGCCAAGGCGCGCGCCTTCATGGCCGAGCGCGACTATGTCTCGCCCGACGATGTGCAGGCCATCCTGCCGCAGGCCATCGCCCACCGGCTGACGCCCGTGGCGGGCAGCGGGCGCGGGCCCATCGAACAGGTGCGCGCCATGGTCGAGGCGGTGGCCATACCGTGACGCCCACGGCAGCCAAGCGGCCGCGCCGCACGCTGCGTGAGCACATCGAGCACTGGTGGCAAAGCCGCCTGCCCGCCACCGACACCTGGGCCCTGGGCCAGCGCAACATCTACATCCTGCCCACGCGCGCCGGTCTGGCATTCGCGTTGACGCTGTTGGTGATGCTGCTGGCCTCCATCAACTACCAGCTCAACCTGGGCTATGCACTGACGTTTCTGCTCGCCGGCGCGGGGTTGGTGTCCATGCACATGACCCACGGCACGCTGCGTGGGCTGACCCTGCACCTGCGGCCCACAACGGCGGTGTTCGCCGGCGACGCGGCCGTGCTGGAGGTGGTGGTGCACAACCCCGGGCGCCAGCGCCACGGCCTGGCGCTGCGCTTTCACGAGCGCGGCGGCGGCGCACGCTCCTTCGCCTGGTGCGACGTGACCGCGCTGGGCCAGGAGACGGTGCATGTCAGCCTGGTGCCCGCCCACCGCGGCTGGCATGCGGTGCCCATGCTGGTGCTGGAATCGGTGTTCCCCTTCGGCCTGTTCCGCGCCTGGACCTTGTGGCGGCCGGCCGCACGCGTGCTGGCCTGGCCGCGGCCCGAGCAGCCCGCGCCGCCCTTGCCCGCGCTGGACGCCAGCGCCGGTGACGAACCCGAACCGCGCAGCGGCGCCGGCAGCGAGCTCGACGGCGTGCGCCCGTGGCGACGTGGCGACAGCATGCGCCAGGTGGCGTGGAAAAAGGTCGCGCGCAGTGGCGAGTTGGTCAGCCGCGAGACCACGCATTCGCGACAGAACGAGCTCTGGCTGGGCTGGGCAGCGGCCCAAGGCGGCGATGTCGAACAGCGGCTGTCGCGCCTGGCCGCCTGGGTGCAGGCGGCCGACCAGGCCGGCCTGGCCTGTGGGCTGCGACTGCCGGGGGTCGAACTCGCGCCGGGCCTGGGTGACGCCCACCGCCGCGCCGCGCTGGACCGGCTGGCACAGTGGCCATGAGCCCCCCTGTTGCGCGGCCGTGCGCAGCATGAAGGCGCGCCCATGAACATGACCAGCGACAAGCTGTCGCGCCTGCGCCACCTGCCGCGCGACGCGCGCGACACCTTGTTCCACCTGGCCGTGATCGGCTGGACCGTGCTGCCGCACTTGCTGCATCTGCCCACCTGGTGCGCCGTGATGGTTGGCGGCGTGTTGGCATGGCGCGGCCGCCTGGCCTGGACCGGCGGCCCGCTGCCCAGCCGCTGGATCGTCAGCGGTCTGCTGATACTGGCCGCCGTGCTGACCATCTGGCGCGAGCGCGCCCTGCTGGGCAAGGAAGCCGGCGTGACCATGCTGGTGGTGCTGCTGGCGCTCAAGACGCTGGAGCTGCGCGCGCGCCGCGACGCGCTGGTGGTTTTCTTCCTGGGCTTCTTCCTGGTGCTGACGCACTTCTTGTACTCACAGTCGCTCGGCACCGGGCTGTGGATGCTGGTGGCGCTGTGGGGCTTGCTGACGGCGCTGGTGCTGGCCCACATGCCCGTGGGCCAACCGCCCCTGTGGCGCGCTGGCCGCGTGGCGGCACAAGCCGCAGCACTGGGCCTGCCGGTGATGGTGGTGATGTTCTTGCTGTTCCCGCGCATCGGGCCGCTGTGGGGCCTGCCGCAGGACGCGATTGGCCGCACGGGGCTGTCCGGCAGCATGCAGCTGGGCGGCGTGGCGCAACTCGCCAATGACGACTCGGTGGCGCTGCGCGTGCGCTTTTTTGGCCCACCGCCGCGGCCCGACCAGATGTACTTCCGCGGCCCCGTGCTGTCCACCTTCGACGGCCGCGAGTGGACCCGCCTGGTGCCCAGCGTGCCGGTGGCCCAGCGCCCGCGCGCGCAGTTTGTGCTGGAAGGCGCGCCTGTGCGCTACGAGATGACGGTGGAGCCCAGCCGCCTGCCCCTGCTGCCCTTGCTGGAAGTGACGCCCGACCGCGGCGACGCCGCGCCCACCCTGCCCGGCTACCTGGTCACGCTGCGGCCCGACGCCCAGTGGCAGACCGACCGACCACTGGGCGAGCGGCTGCGCTTCGAAGCCCGCGCCTGGTTGCAACACCGCCACGGGCCGTTCGAGCCCACGCCGGGCCTGCGCGACCTGGTCGACCTGCCCGCCGGTTTCAACCCCCGCACCATGCAATGGGCCGCGGCCCTGCGCGCCCAGCCCGAGTACGCCAACGCCGACGCACCCACGCTGGTGCGCGCGGTGTTGCAGCACATCCGTCAGGGCGGCTTCACCTACACCCTGGAGCCCGGCACCTACGGCCGCAATGCCGTGGACGAGTTCTGGCTCGACCGCAAGCTGGGTTTTTGCGAGCACTTCGCCGCCGCCTTCGTGGTCGTGATGCGCACCTTGGACGTGCCCTCGCGCATCGTCACCGGCTACCAGGGCAGCGACCCCGTGCCGCAAGACGGCTACTGGATCGTGCGCCAGAGCCACGCCCACGCCTGGGCCGAGTACTGGGTGCCCGGCCAGGGCTGGGTGCGCGTGGACCCGACGGCCGCCGTGGCCCCCGAGCGCGTGCAGCGCGGGCGCAACCTGCAACCCGCGCCCGGGCTGGTGGCCGGCGCCTTTCGCAACTTCGACCCGGCCCTGGCAGCGCGGCTGCGCGCCAACTGGGAAGCGCTGAACAACCGCTGGAACCAGTGGGTGTTGAACTACTCGCGCGCACGCCAGTTCAGCTTGCTCGAACAACTCGGCTTCGAGCGCCCGAGCTGGCAAGACTTGGCCAAACTGCTGGTGCTGGTGCTCAGCGCGGCCAGCCTGGCCGGTGCCGGCTGGGCCTGGTGGGACCGCCGCCGCCAAGACCCCTGGCAGCGCCTGCAAAGCCGCGTGCAGCACCGCCTGGCACGCCTGGGCGTGGCGGTGCAGCCGCACGACGCGCCGCGCGCGCGCGCCAGCCGGGTGCGCGCGACGCTGGGCCCACCGGGCCAGCACCTGGCTGAACTGCTGGACGCGCTGGACCACCAGCGCTACGGCGGGGCAGCTGCTGTCGCGACGCCACGGCGTTGGTGGCGCGACTTCACGGCCGCAGCGCGCGCCGTGCCGGCGGCCCCGCCTGCAGTCGGGTCCGCAAGGGGCCATCGATAATCGGGTGCATGCCCGTCGACACGCAACCACACCGCACCCTTTCCTGGCTGCTGCAGCTGTCGCTTGCCGTGGCGCTGGCGAGCCTGCTGGCCAGCGCACCCGCGCGGGCCGCCGCCAACAAGACCGGCTACAACAAGAACCCGTTGGTGCGCGAGTTCACCACCGAAGTCGCGCAGCGCCGGGGCCTGGACGCCGCCCTGCTGCGCGCCGCGCTGGGCCGCGCGCAGCGCCTGCCCGCGGTGCAAAAGCTCATCATGCCGCCCGCCGTGGGCACGGCCAAGAACTGGGCGGCTTACCGGGCGCGCTTCATCGAGCCCCAGCGCATCCAGGAGGGCCTGGCCTTCTGGCGCGACCACGAAGCCTGGTTGCATGAAGCGCAGCAACGCTGGGGCGTGCCGGCCGAGATCGTGGTGGCCATCGTGGGGGTCGAGACTTTCTACGGCCGCGTTACCGGCAACTTTCGCGTTATCGACGCCCTGGCCACGCTGAGCTTTGATTTCCCCACCGGCCGGCGCGACCGCAGCGCGTTTTTTCGCGAACAGCTCGAAGAGTTCTTCGTCTGGTGCCAGCGCGAAGGCATCGACCCGCTGGACGTGAAGGGCTCGTTTGCCGGCGCCATCGGACTGCCGCAGTTCATGCCCGGCAGCATCAACAGCTTTGCCGTGGACTTCGACGGCAATGGTCACATCGACCTGTTGCGCAGCCCGGCCGACGTGGTCGGCAGCGTGGCGCATTACCTGGCCCGCCACGGCTGGCAACGCGACCTGGCCACCACGTTCGAGGTGGCCGTGCCCGTGGACACCAGCGAGCGCGCCGTGCTGCTGGCGCCAGACATCCTGCCCAGCTTCACGGCCGCCGAATTCACCGCCCGCGGCGCCGTGCTGGGCGCCGCCGGCCTGGCCCACGACGGCCCGCTGGCCCTGGTGGAGCTGCACAACGGCGACCGTGCGCCCAGCTACGTGGCGGGCACGCGCAACTTCTGGGCGATCACGCGCTACAACTGGTCGAGCTACTACGCCATGGCGGTGATCGACCTGGCGGCTGAACTGCGCCAGCGGCGTTGAACGACGCTGTACGCCGAACTGCGGTGCTTCACCGCCGGTGTTAAGGTGAACTGCGGCATGTGCCGCCGCAGCCGGGAGCCTTGCATGATCGACACCCTGCTGCTCAGCGCCGCGCGCATCGCCACCTTCGACATCGACAAGCCGCTGACCAACGCCAGCGGCTTCTTCTTCGAGCGCGACGCTCGGCTGTACCTGGTGACGAGCCGGCACGTGGTGATCGACACGCCGAGCAAGCACTTCCCCAGCCGCATCAGCATCGAGATCCACACCGATGCCGCCGACCTGGGCCAGTCGGTGGGCTTTGGCCTGCTGCTGTACCTGGACGGCAAGAGCGTGTGGAAACAAGGCACCGACAGCGCGGGCGAGATCGACGTGGCGGTGATCGAGCTCGACCGCCAGGCACTGCCCGCCGGCGCGCACCTGCAGCCCTTCACGCTGGCGCATGTGCAGTCCTCAGAAAGCAGCGTGGAGATCGGCTCGTCACTGCTGATCGTGGGTTTTCCGCTGGGCTTTCAAGACACCTTGCACCACCTGCCCGTGGTGCGCCAGGCGGTGGTGGCGTCGGCCTTCGGCATGCGCTTTCAAGGCCTGGGCTACTTTCTCACCGACGCGCGCACCCACCGCGGCACCAGCGGCGCGCCCGTGGTGATGCGCGACACGGCGGCGGCGGCCGGCGCGCCGCTGCCCTGGAAGCTGCTGGGCGTGCATTCGGCCCGGCTGGACATGGCCGGGCGCGACAAGGTGGAAGACGAATCGCTGGGCCTGAACTGCGCTTGGTATGCAGACATCCTGATGACGCTGACGCTCACGCAGGATTGAGCCCCGTCAGGCCGCTGCCTGCAGCGCCGGTGCGCGCCGGCGGCCCAGGATCAAAGGAATCAAAGGGGACCGTCCCCTTTTCCCTGTCCCTTTTCCCTTTTCCTTAGAAACCATCGCGCTACCCGGCCGGCAAAGCGACCAACGGGTCGGCGCAGGCCACGCCCAGGGGTTGAAAGTGCTTGAGGTTGCAGGTCAACAGCAACAGGCCGCCGTGTTGGGCCAGCGCGGCGATGGCGACATCGGCAAAACCGGGGTGGCAGCCTCGAGCCAAGGCTGCTTCGGAAATCTGGCCGGCGAGCCGCGCTGCGTGCGCATCCAACGGCAGGATGCGCTCGCCATAAGCGGCCAGCAAACCGTCGAGCCAGCGGTCAAGGCGGTCGGCCCGCTCTATGCCACCGGCGCGGCGCAGTTTGCCGATGCCTTGGGCCATTTCAGCAATCGCTATGGACGGCAGGAACAGCGCTTCGTGATGCGCTTGCAGCCACTCGCCCAACGCGGCGGGCACAAAGGGTTCACGCCCGGGGGCCAGCGCGGACACCACACTGGTGTCCAGCAGGTAGCCCTTACGCAAAGTCCATGCCTCGCAGCGGTGTGGTGTCGCGCTCGGTCTCCAGCGGCTCAGGCAGCGCCAACAGGTAGTTGGCGAGGTTGGGCATCTCGAGTGGGTAAAGGCGCGCGCCGTCGGCCACCGGAACGATCATCGCGCAGGGCCGGCCATGGCGGCTGACCAGCGTCGGCCGCCCGTTTTCGGCAGCGGTCACGAGGGCTGAAAACCCCGCCTTGGCTTCACGAATCTGCACGATGTCCACGATCATTCCATTTGTGACCACATGAGGTCATATTATGCGCAAGGGCCCCAGAGGGCAAGCGACCTTTGAGAAGGCCCCAGCAGCTCGCGCCGGGCACCCGGGGCGGGCTGGGCCAAGAAGAAGGACGGCCCCTACACCGCCATCGGCACCAGAAAGTCGCGGCTGATGCCCACGCCCAGCGCGCCGACGCGGTCGAGAAACTGCGTCAGGTAGGCGTGCAGCCCGGTGGCCAGGATTTCGTCGATGCGGCCGTATTGCAGGTCTGAACGCAGCCGGCCGGCGCGGCGCATGGTTTCGCTGCTTTGCTCGTTGGCGACTTGCTCGAGGTTGGTCACGGCTTCGTTCATGCACGCGGCCAGTGAACGCGGCATGTCGGGGCGCAGGATCAGCAGCTCGGCCACGCGTTCGGGGCGGATGACGTTGCGGTAGACCTTGCGGTAGACCTCGAAGCCCGAGACCGACCGCAGGATGGCGCTCCAGTGATAGAAGTCGACCTCCTGGCTTTCCTTGACGTTGCCGGCGCCGAAGTATTCGCCGGCCAGGGCGTGGAACTTCACGTCCAGCAAGCGCGCGGTGTTGTCGGCGCGTTCCAGGAAGGTGCCGATGCGCAGGAAGTACAGCGCTTCGTCTTGCAGCATGGTGCCCAGCGTCACGCCGCGGCTCAGGTGCGAGCGGAACTTGACCCATTCGAAGAAGCTGCCGGGGTCGCGCTCGAAAGCACCTTCGCGCAGCAAGCGGTTGAATTCCAGCCAGGTCTGGTTTTGCGTCTCCCAGACTTCGGTGGTGAGTGCCCCGCGCACGGCGCGGGCGTTTTCGCGCGCGGCGCGCAGGCATGACGCGATGCTGGAGGGGTTGTCTTCGTCGTGCACCATGAAGCGCATGACGTTGCTGGCGGTGACCACGTCGAACTGCTTGGCGAAGATTTCCGTCAGCTCGCTGATCGACAGCAACCCGCGCCAGCCTTCTTCGGCCATGTCGGCCGATTGCGGCAGCAGGCTGGTCTGGTAGTTCACATCGAGCATGCGCGCGGTGTTCTCGGCCCGCTCCATGTAGCGAGCCATCCAGAAAAGGTGGTCGGCGGTGCGTGAAAGCATGGTCAGTCCTCCCTCAGTCTTGCGTCAGTCTTCAAGTACCCATGTGTCCTTGGTGCCCCCGCCTTGCGACGAGTTGACGACCAGCGAGCCTTCCTTCAGCGCCACGCGCGTCAGCCCGCCGGGCACCGTTTGCACCGTGCGGCCCGACAGCACATAAGGCCGCAGGTCGATGTGGCGCGGTGCGATGCCGCTTTCTACAAACGTGGGGCAGCTGGACAGCGACAGCGTGGGCTGCGCGATGTAGTTGCTGGGGTTGGCTTGCAGCACGGTGCGGAATTCCTCGATCTCGGCTTGGCTGGCTGCGGGGCCCACCAGCATGCCGTAGCCGCCGGCGCCGTGAACTTCCTTGATAACGAGCTCATCCATGTGGGCCAGCACGTACTTGAGGTCTTCAGACTCGCGGCACTGGTAGGTGGGCACGTTGTTCAGGATGGCCTTTTCGCCGAGGTAGAACTCGATCATCTTGGGCACATAGGGGTAGATGCTTTTGTCGTCAGCGATGCCGGTGCCGACCGCATTGCTCAGCGTGATGTTGCCGGCGCGGTAGACATCCAGCAGCCCGGCGCAGCCCAAGGTGCTGTCGTTGCGGAAGACGCTGGGGTCGAGAAAGTCGTCGTCGACGCGGCGGTAGATCACGTCCACGCGCTTGGGGCCTTGCGTGGTGCGCATGTAGACAAACCCGTTGCGCACCATGAGGTCCTGGCCCTCGACCAGCTCCACCCCCATCTGCTGGGCCAGGAAGGCGTGCTCGAAGTAGGCGCTGTTGTACATGCCGGGCGTCAGCACCACCACGGTGGGCTCGTTGACGCCGGCCGGGGCCACGCCGCGCAGGGTTTCGAGCAGAAGGTCGGGGTAATGCGCCACGGGTGCGATACGGTGCAGGCTGAACAGCTCGGGGAACAGCCGCATCATCATCTTGCGGTTTTCCAGCATGTAGCTCACGCCGCTGGGCACGCGCAGGTTGTCTTCCAGCACGTAGTAGGTGCCGCTGCCATCAGCCGCACCGGCACGCACAATGTCTATGCCCGAGACATGCGAGTAGATGTTGCCGGGCAGCGCCACGCCCATCATCTCCTTGCGGAACTGGCTG
>JANOLY010000557.1:0-7239 GCA_031420055.1 Burkholderiales bacterium
GCGCACTTCGCCCGCTGCAGGCTCGGGCGTGGGCAGGGTCTGCCAGCGCATGGAGCCGATACCGTCCAGGGTTTCACAGAGCCAGGCTTGCATGGGGGGTGTCCTCGAAGGGCTGCGCCAGACCGGCGCGGTGCCGCAGGATCATATTGCGGCGGCCGTTGCTGCCCAGGCTACATTGATCGTCACGGGCGATCGCAAGCACCTGCTGCCCATAGGCTGCCACCAAGGCATTGCCATTGTCACGGCGCGGGAAGCTGTTGACCGAATCGCGGCTGTGCGCAAGGCCTGATCTTGGCGCATTGACAGCCCACCGGGCTGTCCGGCGTAAACAGCGCCCCAAAAGCAGCTGAACTCCGGCGATCGGGGCCGGGGTGGGAACTTCAAACTTGGCGCTGCGTGCCGACTGTTCGTCAGCGGCGCGCCTTGCTTGAGCCCGCCCATGCCCCGTCGCACCCAACCTCCGCCCAGCCTGACACGCCCGCGCGCCAAGTCGCGCGCTGCGCCGTGGGCGCTGCTGTGCTTGGCGCTCTTCGCAACGGGCCCGGCGGCTGGGCGCTGCCTGGACGAGGAATCGCTACAGGCCTTTACCAGCAGTGAATCGGCGCCAGCGGCTTCTTCTGCCCCGGCCACCGAGCCGCGCTTGCAATTGCAGCAGATGGTGCGCGAGGCCCTGGCCCGCAGCAACGCGGTCGGTGCCTCGGCGCTGCTGGCCGAGGCGGCCCTGCAAGACATCAACGAGACCCGCGCGGCCCAGGCCGTGCAGGCCAATGTGGGCGGCGGCTTTGGCCCCGGGGGCAGCAAGACGGTGGGCATTGCCGAGACCGCCGCCACGCAGCTGCGGGCCTCGCTCAGCATCAGCAAGACGGTTTACGACGGCGGCCGGGTTGAACGCCTGGTCGACTGGCGCACGCAGTTGGCCGAGTCGGCGCGCTTTGGCCACTTGTCGCAGCAGGAGCAGATTTCGGTGATGACGGTGACGCTGGCGCTGGAACGCAGCCGCTACCGATCGCAGACCCAGGTCTACCGGCAGTCGGCGCGCAAGATGGCCTGTTTGGTCGAGGCGCTGGAGACCATTGTGCGTGCCGACCGCGGCCGTGCCAGTGAACTGGTGCAGGCGCAGAAATCGCTGCAACAGGCCGAGCTGGCGCAGGCGCAAAGCCAGTCCATGGTGCGGCAGATTGAGGTTCGCTTGCGCCGGCTGGTGGGCGACGGCCTGCCGCCAGCCGACGGCCTGTCTACCGTGTTCGCGGGCGTGCCGGCGCTGGCGCAGTTGGTGGCCGATGTGGAGAAATCGGCCGACATCGCCGTGCTCGACGCCCAGGCCGCTGCTGCAGGGCGTTTTGCATCGGCCGTGGAGGTCAGCGGCCGGCCCGTGGTGAGCCTGGCCGCTTCAGGCAACGCCGCCATCAGCCAGAAGAGCGGCTACAGCGGCAACCGCGGCAACACCCAGAACGGGTCGTACACGGTGGGTGTGCTGTTCAGCGTGCCGCTGCTCAACCCGGGGCTGGAATCGGCCACTGACGCCGCGCGCAAACGCGCCCAGGCAGCCCGGCTTCAGCGTGCCGACGAGGTCGAGACAAGGCGCTTTCGCGTCGCCGAAATCCATGAGCAAGCGCTGTCCAGCGCCGACCGCGCCCGCCGTGTGGCCGAGGTGCTGCGCGACAGCGATCAGGTGCGCAACTTCACGCTGCAGCAGTGGCAACAGTTGGGCCGGCGCAGCCTGTTCGACGTGATGGGTGCCGAGACCGAGCACTACAGCCTGCGCGTGGCTTACGTGAATGCCCTGCACGACGTGCAGATGTTGAACGCCAACCTGCTCGCGCTCGGGCGGGGTGTGTCGGAATGGCTGCGCTGAAGCGCGGGCAAGCAAGGGAGACACCACGATGAAAGCCGTGATCCTGGCCGGTGGACTGGGCAGCCGCATCTCCGAAGAAACCGGCATGCGGCCCAAGCCCATGATCGAGATCGGGGGCAAGCCCATCCTGTGGCACATCATGAAGATGTACTCGGCGCATGGCGTCAACGAGTTCGTCATCTGCTGTGGCTACAAGGGCTACATGGTGAAGGAGTACTTCGCCAACTATTTCCTGCACACGTCTGACGTGACGTTTTGCATGGCCAACAACAAGATGGAAGTGCACCAGCGCCACGCCGAACCCTGGCGCGTGACGCTGGTGGACACCGGCGAAGACACCATGACCGGCGGGCGCTTGCGCCGCGTGGCCGAGTACGTGCGTGACGACGAAGCCTTTTGCCTGACCTATGGCGACGGCGTGGCCAGTGTCGACATCGCCGCCAGCATCGCCTTCCACAAAAGCCACGGCCGAGACGCCACCATCACCGCGGTGATGCCGCCGGGCCGCTACGGCGCACTGCAGATGGACGGCCGCAGCGTCTACGGCTTCATGGAAAAGCCGCGTGGCGAGGGCGGCATGATCAACGGCGGCTTCTTCGTGTTGTCGCCGCGCTGCTTGTCGCGCATCGCGGGCGACGCTACATCGTGGGAGCAAGAGCCGCTGACCGGACTGGCCCGCGACGGCCAGCTCATGGCCTTCAACCACGACGGATTCTGGCAGCCCATGGACACGCTGCGCGAGAAGAATGTTCTTGAAGAGCTGTGGCAGTCCGGCCGCGCACCCTGGAAGTGCTGGTGATGCACGCGAACCCGAACCCCAGCGCAAACTTCTGGCGCGGCAAGCGCGTGCTGCTCACGGGGCACACGGGCTTCAAGGGCAGCTGGTTGGCGCTGTGGTTGCGCCGCCTGGGTGCGCAGGTGCATGGTTTTGCGCTGCCGCCCGACTGCCAGCCCAGCCTGCACGCGGCCATGCCCGTCGAGGCACGTGCGCTGCCGCTGGGCGGCGACATCCGCGATGCCCAAGCCGTCGCGCAGGCCGTGGCGCGGGCGCGGCCGGAGATCGTGCTGCACCTGGCCGCGCAAGCCCTGGTGCGCGCCAGCTACGCCCAACCGCTGGAAACCTTGGCCAGCAACGTGATGGGTACGGCGCACGTGCTCGATGCCTTGCGCCACGTGGACACGGTGCGCGCGGTGGTCGTGGTCACCACCGACAAGGTCTACCGCAACCTGGAGTGGGCCTGGCCGTATCGCGAAGACGACGCCCTGGGCGGGCACGACCCCTACAGCGCCAGCAAGGCTGCCTGCGAGCTGGTGGCAGCCTGCTACCGCGATTCCTACCTGCCCAAGCGCGGCGTGGCCCTGGCCACGGCGCGTGCCGGCAATGTGATTGGCGGCGGTGATTGGTCGGCCGACCGGCTGGTGCCCGACGCCGTGCGCGCCTGGCAAGCCGGCACGCCGTTGGTGATTCGCCGCCCACAGGCGCTGCGCCCCTGGCAGCATGTGCTGGAGCCCTTGGCCGCATATCTGCTGCTGGCCGAGAAGCTGTGGGTCCAGCCCAGCCTGGCGGGGGCCTACAACTTTGGGCCCGACAGCAGCGAGGCGGCCACCGTGGCCGAGGTGGTGAGCCTGGCCGCGCAGGCCTACGGCAGCGGCCAGTGGCACGCCGAGGAAGCGCCGTCGGGCCCGCACGAAGCCGGCTGGCTGGCACTGGAAGTGGCGCGTGCACGCACCGTGCTGGGCGTGAGTTCGCGCTGGCCGCTGCACGAAGGCGTGCGTCGCACCCTGCAGTGGTACCGCCGGCACGCACAAGGCGCTGCGGCGCTGGCGCTGTGCCAGAAGGACATCGACGACTTCGAGGCCGCTGCGCCCGCCAAGTCGGCGCATGGCCCCCACTCCCGCAGGGCGGGAGAGGGTTGGGGTGACGGTGGGACGCCAGCGCCGTTGCTGCCATCGGGCAAGCCCTCACACCGGCCCTCACTTGCAGTGGGCGTTCCGGCCTGCATGCCGGAACCGCTCAGCGGGCTCGCTGCATGCGGCTCGAAGTCCCCGCTTCGCCCCCAGCCCTCTCCCGCAAGCGGGAGAGGGAGCAAGACAGAGTGGTTGACATGAGCCGCTTCAAGATCGAGCGCACGCCGCTTGAAGGCCTGCTGTGCGTGCAGCGCAGCCTGCTCAGCGACGAGCGCGGCTTCTTTGCCCGCATGTACTGCAGCCGCGACCTGGCCGAGGCCGGGCTGAAGGCGCCGCTGGCGCAGATCAACCACTCGCGCACTGTCATTCGCGGCTGTGTGCGCGGCCTGCACTTCCAGCGCCCGCCGCACGGCGAAACCAAGCTGGTGAGCTGCCTGCGCGGCGCCGTGCTGGACGTGGCGGTGGACGTGCGCATCGGCTCGCCCACCTACCTGCGATGGCACGGCGCGCTGTTGACAGCCGACAACGGCCACGCGCTGCTGGTGCCGCCGGGCTTTGCGCATGGTTTCCAGGCCCTGGCTGACGATGTGGAGATGCTGTATTGCAACTCGGCCCCGCATGTGGCCGAGGCCGAAGACGGGTTGAACCCGCTGGACGAGCAGCTGGGCATTGCCTGGCCGCTGCCGGTGGTTTCGCTGTCGCCACGCGACGCAGCGCGTGCGCACGTGGTCCGTGGAGTTACAGGAGTTACCGCATGAGCCCCAGTCTTGAATTGCAAGAACGCCCCGTGGTGGCCGCCACACGCAGCCCAAGGCCCGCGCGCATCACCGTGCTGGGCGCGGCCGGCTTTGTGGGTAGCGCGCTGGTGCTGCACATCCGTGGCCTGGGGCTGGACTGCCTGGCACCCACCCGCGCAGACGCGGCGCTGTACCGCCAGCCGCTGGGCCATGTGATCTACACCATCGGTTTGACGGCCGACTTCCGCACCCGCCCGCTGGACACGGTGGAGGCCCATGTGTGCGTGCTGCGCCGCCTGATCGCCGAAGCCGATTTCGAATCGCTGACCTACCTGAGCAGCACCCGCGTGTATGCCGGCGGCGCCGAGACGCACGAGGGCGCCAGCCTGCGCGTCAACCCCAACGACGCCAGCGACCTCTACAACCTGAGCAAGCTCACCGGCGAGGCCTTGTGCCTGCACAGCGGACGGCCCGGCATGAAGGTGGCGCGGCTGTCCAATGTGGTGGGCCTGCGCCGCGACGCAGACACCTTCATCGACCAGCTGCTGGCCGAAGCGCAAACCACGGGCCGTGCGGTGATGCGTTCTGCGCCCGACGGCTGCAAGGACTACATCGCGCTGGCAGACGCGCAAGCTTTGCTCACACGCATCGCCACCTCACCGGCCAGCGGCATCTTCAACGTCGCCAGCGGCGAACAGGTCTGCGGCGGCACCGTGGCGCGGCTGATGTACCAGGTGCGCGGCATCCAGGTGGACGTGGCCCCCAACGCACCGCTGTGGGACTTCGCACCCATCAACACGCAGCGTGTGCGCCGCGAATTTGCGTTTGAACCCCAACCCTTCGCCACCCACTTCACGGCGTTTCTCCAGGCCCACGGCCGATCGAAAGGACTGACATGAACTACCTCGAAACAACACCCAGTGCGCACCGCGACTACCGTGCCGAGAAGATGAACCGCATTGGCGGCTTCGGCAGCGACGAGGAGTTCCGCGCCCTGTCCAGCCAGTTCCGCAGCATGGCGCTGGAACGCAAGTACATGAACAACTTTTCCTGGCTCGGCCGCCCGCTGATCCAGCTGCCCATGGATGCCATGGCCATGCAAGAAATCATCTGGGCCGTCAAGCCCGACCTGGTGATCGAGACCGGCATCGCGCACGGCGGCTCGCTGGTCCTGTCGGCCTCGATGTTGGAGATGCTGGGCCAGGGCCAGGTGGTGGGCGTGGACATCGAGATCCGCGACCACAACCGCGCCGCCATCGAGGCCCACCCGCTGGCGCACCGCATCACCATGATCGAGGGCTCCAGCGTGGCGCCCGACGTGGTGGCCCAGGTGCACGCCCTGGCCAAGGGCAAAAAAAAGGTGCTGGTGTGCCTGGACAGCAACCACACGCATGAACATGTGCTGGCCGAGCTGAAGGCCTATGCCAGCCTGGTCAGCGTGGACAGCTACTGCATCGTCTTCGACACCTTCGTTGAAGACATGCCCGACGACTACATCTGGACCGACCGCCCCTGGGGCAAAGGCAACAACCCCAAGACGGCGGTGTGGGAATGGATGAAGGACCACCCGGAGTTTGTGATCGACCGTTCGGTGGAAGACCGCATCCTCGTCACCTCGGCGCCCGACGGCTTCTTGCGCCGCGTGCGGGCCTGACGAGGGGGCTGCCATGACGACAGGTCCCTTGGTCAGCGTGGGCATACCCACCTACAACCGGCCCGATGGCTTGCTGCGCACCATCAAGCAGATCGCCAGCCAGACTTACGCCCACCTGGAGATCGTGGTCTCCAACAACGCCTCGCCCAACCCGCTGGTCGCGCAGTTGCTGGCGCGCTGCGCCGAGCTGGACCCGCGCATCCGCGTCGTCAACCAGCCCGAGAACCTGGGTCTGCTGAAGAATTTCCAGTACGTGCTGAACCACTCGGCGGGCGAGTACTTCATGTGGGCCGCCGACGACGACGAGTGGGACCCGAACTTCGTCGCCGTCTGCGTGAATGGATTGCAGCAGCACGACGTAGGCCTGGTCATGCCGGGCTTTCTGCGCCACAACCGGGCACTGGGTGTCAGGGGCACCGCGGCGCTGCCGAAGATGACTGGGCAAAACCGCTTTGCCGAGGCGATGGCCTTCTACGACGCCACACCGCACAGCATCATGTACGGGCTGCACCGCCGCAGCGCCATCGCCTGGTACGCAACGGCCGAGCTCGACGCCGCCGACGACGAGTTCATGGTCGTGCGGCAGATCCTGGAGCAGGGCGTGCTCACGCTGCCCGAGCAGGTGCTGTACGTGGCCGGCATCGAAGACGCCACCTACCAGATCAAGTTTGCCAAGGAAGCCGACGACCGCTACTTCTTTCAGGGCCGGCGCCTGATGCACTTCGGGCGCCTGATTCTCGAGTGCAAGTCGCTCACCGACCTGCAGAAGGTCGCGCTGATTAAGCGCGTGCTGCTGTGCAAGATGTCCTTCGTGCTGAACTTCGAAGCCGAGCTGCGGCACCCTGAACAATTGGCGCTGACGCGGCTGCTCTATGTCTTCCTGTCGAACCTGGACGTGCGTCACCTGGGGCTGTACGCGCAGCTGATGGCGCAGACCAACGCCAGCCTCGCCGCGCAGGCAGGACAAGCCACCCCGGCCGCGCCACAGCCGCAGGCCGTGGCTGCCTGAGAACCCGCCATGCTGAGCATCGCCGAGACGGCGCGCATCTCGCGTCTGGCCGACATCGAAGACTCGGTGAAGGGGT
>JANOLY010000558.1:0-10296 GCA_031420055.1 Burkholderiales bacterium
ACGTGAAATTGCGTGTCGATGCGGCTGACTGCTATTTTTACCCCGACCTGATGGTCACCTGCAGCCAGACTGACAGCGGTGACCGGCTGGTCAAACGGGAGCCGGTGTTGGTGGTGGAAGTGCTGTCGTCAGGCACCGCCGCCTACGACCGTGGCGACAAGTTTGCCTGCTACAGGATGCTGCCCCAGCTGCGGGAGTACCTGCTGGTCGACATCGCCGCACGCCGCTGCGACCTGTTCCGCAAGCAGGCCCCAGACGGCCTGTGGGTGCTGCACCCGACCGATGAAAAGCAGGCGCTGCACTTGGCCAGCGTCGATCTCACCATGGCGCCCGAGGCCCTGTGGGCCGACCTGGACCCGCCTGCGCCTGCTGACGACCAGTCACCCGCTGTCTGATCAGGCCGCAGCCAGCAACCCCGTGAACAACGGGTCATGCCGGCCACGCGGACGAAATGCTGCCACCCGGCGCGCGATCTCGGCAATGTGCTCGGGCGTGGTGCCGCAGCAGCCGCCCACGATGTTGACAAACCCGGCCTGGGCAAACTCGGCCAGCATGCTGCCGGTGACCTCCGGCGTTTCATCAAAGCCGGTCTCGCTCATCGGGTTGGGCAGGCCGGCGTTGGGGTAGCAGCTGATGAAGGTGTCGGCCGCAACCTTGCTCAGCTCTTCGATGTAGGGGCGCATCAAGGTGGCGCCCAGCGCGCAGTTCAGGCCCACGGCCAGCGGTCGGGCGTGGCGCACGGAATGCCAGAAAGCGGCCACGGTCTGGCCCGACAGGATGCGGCCAGAAGCGTCGGTGACGGTGCCCGAGATGATCACGGGCAGGCGCTCGCCCGTGTCTTCCATCAGCTCGTCCAGCGCAAAGATGGCGGCCTTGGCGTTGAGCGTGTCGAAGATGGTCTCGACCAGAAACAGGTCGCAGCCGCCCTCCATCAAGCCCTCGGCCTGCTCGCGGTAGGCATCGCGCAGCTGGTCGAAGCTGACGTTGCGCGCGCCCGGGTCGTTCACGTCCGGGCTGATGCTGGCCGTGCGCGGGGTGGGGCCGAGTGCGCCAGCGACGAAGCGCGGCTTGTCCGGCGTGCTGTGCAGGTCGGCCGCCTGGCGGGCCAGCCGTGCCGCGGCCACGTTCATCTCGCGGGCGATGTGACCCAGGCCGTAGTCTTCCTGGGCGATCGAGGTGCTGCCAAAGGTGTTGGTCTCGACGATGTCGGCGCCCGCCGCCAGGTACTGGCCATGGATTTCGAGGATCACGTCGGGCCGCGTCAGCACCAGCAGGTCGTTGTTGCCCTTGAGGTCTTTGCCGTGGTCGGCGAAGCGGCCGCCGCGGAAGTCGGCCTCGGTGAGCTTGTAGCGCTGGATCATGGTGCCCATGGCGCCGTCGATGATGGCGATGCGCTGCTGCAAAATCGCAGGCAGCGCCGCGCCCCGGGTGTAGGCCAGGCTGTGGTTCGATCGAGCATTCATGCAGTGATTGTAGGAAGTGGGCCGTCAGCCCGTTCAGGCCCGTTCATGAAACATCGCACCCCCCGCCAGACCTGGGATTACCTGCAAGCGCACCCCGACGCCTTGTTTGTTGACGTGCGCATGGAGATCGAATATCTGTATGTCGGCCACCCGCCAGGCGTGGTGCACGTGGCCTGGTACGAGTACCCGGAGATGCAGGCCCACCCTGAACGTTTTGTCGCCCAGGTGAAGCGCGAGGGTGGCACGGCCGAGCGGCCGGTGGTGTTGCTGTGCCGCTCGGGCAAGCGCACCGTGGAAGCCGGGCTGGCGCTGGAGACCGCCGGCTTCTCAGAGGTGGTCAATGTGCTTCACGGTTTCGAGGGCGACCTGGACTAACACTTCCAGCGCGGCCGGCTCAACGGCTGGCGCAGCGACGGCCTGTCGTGGGAGCAGCTATAGGCGCTAGACCGTCAGTTGCGGTTGTTGCGGTGACGGCGCTTGTGCCGCCGCGGCCGGTCGTCTGACAACGATGAACCGGCATCGCGGCTGCGGTGGCGCTTGACCTCGCGGCGCAGAAACAGGTCCACGCCCAGCACCAGCAGCACGAAGGGCACGGCGGCGCCGCTGACCAGCGTCAACACCGGTGCGGACAGTTGGTGCGCATACACGGTGCCGGTCTGCGTGCCCAGGCGCGCCCCGCTGACCACCAGTTCCTGGCCGGCCACCAGGGTCAGGGCCGCCACCACACTGGCCGCTATCCGCCAGCCCATGCGCCCGGCGCTGCTCAAGGCCGTGTGCACATGCGCCAGGGCGTAGGCGCAGACCAGGCCCATGACCATGATGGCCCCGGCCGCCCACAGGTAGGCGGTGTTCCAGTCGGTGCCGGGGCGAAAGGCGGCGGCTTGCACCCAGCCGGTCTGCACGCCCAGCGCCGTGCCTGCCACCAGCAGGCCGGCGGCGATATAGGTCGGCCAGCCCGGGTGCCAGGCCAGCAGCACAAAGGCCAGCCAACAGCCGCCCACGGCCTGCGCCCAGAGCAGGGCTGCAGCCGTGGTCTGATAGCCGATGGCGAACGGCAGCCCTAGGCTGGACAACTCGATCAGGAACGACGCGCACATGCCCGTACCCAGGGCCAGCGCGGCCAGCAACAGCCCGCCCCAGGCCTTGCGCGGCTCGCGCGCGCGCTGCACCTGGCGCAGCCAGCCGTGCGCGACGAGGGTCGCGGCCAGCGCCACGCCCGAGGCCAGCAACCACAGCATCAGCGAGCCGCTGTGCGAAACGGCGACGGGTTCATCCATGGTCAAGGCCGTGAAGGAGGTCCGCGATCATGGCATCGCGCGGCGCGCATACCAACCCGTACGCTGCCATGCGGTGCCCGGACTCAGCCCTCGAGCGGCGCAGCCTGCGTGGCGCAGAACAACGACGCGCGGAAGGTCGGGTCGCCGCTGGCGCCGTCGTTGTCGGCCCACAGGGCCAGCGAGGCCGCGCTCATCGGCCGGGCAAACAGGTAGCCCTGCAGCTCGTCGCAGCCCAGGCCCACCAGCAGGTCGCGCTGGGCCTCGGTTTCCACGCCCTCGGCCACCACGCGCATGCCCAATGTGTGGGCCATCTGCACGATGAGCTTGGCGATGCCGCGGGCTTGCTCGCTGGTGGCCAGGTCGGTGACGAAGGCGCGGTCGATCTTCAGTTCGGCCGCCGGCAGCTTGCGCAGCGCGGCCAGGCTGGAGTGCCCGGTGCCGAAGTCGTCGATGGAAACGTGCAGGCCGGCGCGGCGCAGCCTCTCGAAAGCATCACGGGTGTGGGCCGTGTCTTCCATGGCGACGGACTCGGTGATCTCGCAGGTCAGCCGCTCGGGCCGGATGCTGTGCTTTTGAACGGCATTCACGATGTGCTGCACCAGGTCGTCCTGGCGCATCTGGTGGCCGGAGATATTGACCGCCACGCGCATGCGCAAGCCCTGACTGCGCCACTCGGCGGCCTGCCGGCAGGCTTCGTTGATGACCCACAACCCGATGCGCCCGATCAGGCCATGGCGCTCGGCCAGGGGGATGAAAACGGTGGGGCTGACCATGCCACGGCGCGGGTGTTCCCAGCGCAGCAAGGCCTCGGCGCCGGTGACTTGCAGGCTGAAGGCGTCGATCTTGGGTTGGTAGTACAGGCGCAGCTGGTTGCGCTCGACGGCACTGCGCAAGTCCTGCAGCAACTCGGCCTGGTCGCGCATGTCCACCGCCATGGTGGGGTCGAAGCAGGCATAGCCCGCGCCGCCACCGAGTTTGACGGTGCGCATAGCCAGCGCCGCATGCGGGATGAGCTTGGGCCGCGAGCCGTGTTCGGGGTACACCGCCACACCCACCGAGGCCGACAGTGAGAGGTCCACTGCCTCCACGCGCAGCGGCTTTTGCAGCGACGCAAGCACACGCTCGGCAACGCGGCCGGCCCGCAACGCGTCGCCTTCGATCAACACCACGAACTCGTCCCCACCCACACGCGAGGCCAGCGGCTTGCCGCCGACACAGGCGGTCAGCCGCTTGGCCACCTCGACCAGCACAGCGTCGCCCACACGCAGACCGTAGCCGTCGTTCACAGGGCGAAAGTTGTCCAGGTTCACGTACAGCACGGCCAGGTGGCGCTCGCCGGTGTCGCAGGCCTGGGCGGCGCGGTCCAGCGCGGCTTCCAGTTGCTGGCGCGTGATCAGTCCGGTGAGTGTGTCGCGCCCACGCAGGGTGTCGATTTCGGTGGTGGCGTTGTCCAGTCGTGAATTCAGTCGCGAACTGCTGCCCCGCATGCGCATGGCCAGCAGCGCGGCGGCCACGCAGGCCAACGCCCCAAGCGCCAGCAGCCACAGGGGCACACCCGCCTGCGCGTTCAGTGCCGCCTCACTAAAGGTTGATGCCATGGCGCTTTATCGACTTCGCGGGCGCCAGCTTGAGTCCGCGGCGGCTGCGCCGGTCGGGAATGATCGGTCCGGCAATGCCAGCGTCACATCCGGCGGCCTCTGGTTCGGGGGGTGTGCAACGCCGGCGCGACGCCTTCAAGCCACCGCTTCACGGCAGGGACAGGCTTAGAAGCCGCAGCTCGGTGGGCGCACCGCCCGGGCGCAGGGCCAGCAGCAGCTGCACCGGCAGGTGCTGGTGCGCCGGGTCCAGCCACACTTCGACTTGCGTGTCGTAGGGGCGCAGCGGCCGGCGCAGCAGGTGCAGTGCGGCCTCGACACGGCCGCCGGGCAGGTCCAGCGGCTCGCTTGCCTGCACCGTGAAGGTCCAAACGTCGGACTCGCCGCGTGCGCTGGCCACCCACAGGCTGATCTGTGCGCCCGGGGACGACAGGGCAGGGTTGGCTTGCAAGATGGCCGGCAACTGCAGCATCCAGCTCAGCCGGTCCTGCGCGCCGGGTTGCAAGGTGTGCGTCAGCTGCGGCCCGCTGAAGCTGATGAAGCCGCCTTCACGCTGGAAGTTCACGGCCCGCTGGTCGCGCCCGCGGCGCCGGTCGACGTGGCGCTCGGGCGCCAGGCCGGCACGGTCGAAGCTGCCGTTGCTCGCCGACCCCGGGGCCTGGGGGCCGAAGCCGCTGGCATCGAGCTCGAGCTCGTAGCGCCCGGCGCCGGGCCGCCAGCGCAGTTCGGCACGGCCGCTGCGCCCGCCACGCTGCATCTCGTAGATCAGGGTGGCGGCGGGCGCGGGCTGCGTGGCGTAGGTGGGCACCTGCGTGCCGGGCGCGGCGGCCGGTGGCGCTTGCGCGGCGGGCAGGCCGACTGCATCGGGCGGCGCGCTGGGCCGAACGGCCGGACTGGGCCGTGCGGTTGATCGGTCGGCGGTGGCTGGTCGTGCCGGACTGTCCGCGCCGGCCACGGTTGTGGCCGGTGCCGCTGCGGCCGGCGCAGCCGGCATGATCTGGCGCACCTGCATGGCGCTGGGCGACGCCGTGCGCGGACCAAGCGGCAGTGGCGTGGTCAGCCCCCGCAATGCACCGGCGTGCAGCAACAACACGGCGCACGCCAGCAGCAGGGCTTGCCGCCAACGTGGCGAGCGTGCGGGCTTGGTGGCGGACTCGACCGGAGCAAGCATGCCGCGACAATAGCGCCTGCCGACCCCCACTTCCGCCCGATCGGACCCCTGTAAGCATGAAACTCGCCACCCTCAAGGACGGCTCGCGCGACGGCCAGCTCGTCGTCGTCTCGCGCGATCTGGCCAGCGCCCACTTCGCCACCGGCATGGCTACCACCTTGCAGCGCGTGCTGGACGACTGGAACTTCGTCAGCCCGCAGCTCGAAGACCTGTACGCCACGCTCAACGGCGGCAAGGCGCGCCACGCCTTCGCTTTCGACCCCCGCGCTTGCATGGCGCCGCTGCCGCGTGCCTACCAGTGGGCCGACGGCTCGGCCTACCTGAACCATGTAGAGCTGGTGCGCAAGGCGCGCGGCGCCGACATGCCGGCCAGCTTCTTCGAAGACCCGCTGATGTACCAAGGCGGCAGCGACGACTTTCTGGGCCCCTGCGACGACGCGCCCTTTGCCAGCACCGACTGGGGCATCGACTTCGAGTCCGAAGTGGCCGTCATCACCGGCGACGTGGACAGCGGCTGCAGCCCTGACAACGCGCTGGAAGGCGTGCGCCTGCTGATGCTGGTCAACGACTGGAGCCTGCGCAACCTGATCCCCGCCGAGCTGGCCAAGAACTTCGGCTTCCTGCAGAGCAAGCCCGCCACCGCGTTCGGCCCGGTTGCGGTGACGCCCGACGAGCTGGGCCCGGCCTGGCAGGGCGGGCGCGTGCACCTGGCGCTGGAAAGCCGCTGGAACGGCCAGCGCGTGGGGCTGTGTGAGGCCGGTCCGGAGATGAGCTTTCACTTCGGCCAGCTCATTGCGCATGTCGCCAAGACGCGCCGCCTGCGTGCCGGCAGCATCGTGGGCAGCGGCACGGTGAGCAACAAGGACTGGAGCTGCGGCATTTCGTGCATTGCCGAGCGGCGCGCCATCGAAACCATAGAAAGCGGCGCGCCGCAGACCGCCTTCATGCAGTTCGGCGACACCATACGCATCGAGATGCTGGGCCGCGACGGCCAGAGCGTGTTCGGCGCCATCGACCAGCGTGTGGTCAGCACCGCCGCGCCGGTGGCCTGAGCGACCTGGCAGGTCACCGATGAACGAGCTGCCGAGCTGGCTCAAGCACGGCACCGTCTGGCTGCTGCTGGCGCTGGGCGTGTTCATGGCCATCCAGGCCTGGCAGGCTCGCGGGCGGGCGACGCAATTCGTCGTGCAGGGCCAGACCATAGAGATCCGCCGCTCGCCCGACGGCCACTACCACTGGCCCGGGCGCATCAACGGCCGCGAGGTCGAATTCTTGGTCGACACCGGCGCCACCGGCACGGCCATCCCGCAGGCCCTGGCCCGCGAACTGCGCCTGCCGGTCCAAGGCCAGGTGCAGTCGCGCACGGCCAATGGCGTGGCCACTGGCGACGTGGTGGTGGGCGACCTGGCGCTGCAAGGCGGCGTCAACGCCACGCGGCTGCGCATGGTGGCCTTGCCGGGGCTGGCGTCGCCGCTGCTGGGCATGGATGTGCTGGGCCGGCTGCGCCTGCAGCAGGATGACGGCACGCTGCGTGTGGACCTGGCACCGAGCGCACAATGACTCTTGTTGCGGCAATGGGAGACGGTGATGGCAGGTGCAATCGATCTGGCCGGCATGGTGCCGGGCTTTGATTTCCTTCAGGGGTTGATGAAAAACAGCGGCGCCGCCCTGCCGGCCATGGGCCAGTGGGTGGCACCCACGCTGGACCCGAAAGAGCTGGAAAAGCGCATTGGCGAGTTGCGCACGGTGCAGTTCTGGCTGGAGCAGAACGCGCGGCTGCTGGGCACCACCATCCAGGCCCTGGAAGTGCAGCGCATGACCCTGGCCACGCTGCAAACCATGAACCTGCCCATGGCCGACCTGCGCGACTCGCTGCGCATCAAGGAGCCGTTAGCACCGGCCGCAGCGGCACCCACGCCGGCTCCGGCCCGGGCCCCGGCTTCGGCTGCTGCCGCGCCTGCACCGGCCACTGCCGGCACGCCGGCCGTGGACCCGCTGCAATGGTGGGGGGCACTCACCCAGCAGTTCACCGACCTGGCAGCGAAGGCCATGAAGGACACCGCGGCGGCCAAGCCGGCAGCGTCGTCAGCGCCGGCGCCGGCGGTGTCCCGCAAGGCGCGCACTGCCACCGCCAAGGCGGCGCCCAAGCGCCCGCGCTAGGCGACCGTTTCCCGGCGTTCATCACGCACCACCGCACCATGCAGGGCTTTCTGGTCGGACACGCCACGCACCCGGACTGGCGCACAGCCTTGGCCCTGGCCGGCGCGCAGATAGAAGCCCGCCAAGGCGCCCACGACGCCAGCGGCGTCAGGCCCTTGTCGCTGGGCCTGGTGTACTTCACTGACTACTACGCCGAGCATGCCGACGCCCTGCTGGCCCAGCTTCAGCTGCAGTGGCCCCGCGTGTCCTGGGTGGGCAGCGTGGGCGTGGGCGTGTGTGCCAGCGGCGTGGAGTACTTCGACGAGCCCGGCCTGGTGCTCATGCTGATGCCGCTGCCAGCGGGCCGTTTCGAGGTTTTCTCGGGCGCGCGCAAGTTGCGCCGCATCGCGCCGTACAGCGCGCTGGTGCATGCCGACGCCAGCACCCCCGACATCGCCGACATGATCGCCGAGATGAGCGACCGCACCGACTCGGGCTATCTCTTCGGCGGCCTGGCCTCGTCACGCGGTCGCGCGGTGCACATCGCCGGCGGTGTCTGGCAGGGGGGCCTATCGGGCGTGGCCTTCACGCGCGACGTGGCCTTGGTCTCTCGGGTCACTCAGGGTTGCCAGCCGGTGGGGCCGACGCGCCGCATCACCGCAGCCGAGGGTCAGGTCGTGACCGCGCTGGACGGCCAGCCTGCGCTGCCCCTGTTGTTGTCCGATCTGCAGCTGAGCAATCTGGACGACCCGCGTGTGCTCTTGCCCCGCCTGCGCGGCACGCTGGTGGGCTTGACCAACGAACACGACACCGCCATCGCGCAAGGCGGCCAGTTCGGCGTTGACACGCGGGTGCGCCACATCCTGGGGCTGGACCCGGCCCGCCAGGCCGTGGCCGTGGCCGAGCGGGTGCTGCCCGGCATGCGCTTGGCGTTCTGCCAACGCGACGTGAAAGCGGCGCGGCGCGACCTGGTGCGTGTGTGCAGCGAGATCCGCGAGGAACTCGAATCAGCGCACGAACCCAGCGCTGCCCTGTCGCGCGGCGGTGCTGCGCCGGCCCCCGCACGGCGCATCGCAGGCGCCCTGTACATCAGTTGCGCCGGCCGCGGCGGGCCGCACTTTGGCGGGCCCTCGGCCGAGCTGAAGATCGTGCAGCACGCGCTGGGCGACGTGCCGCTGGTGGGCTTCTTCGCCGCCGGCGAGATCGCCCGCCACCACCTGTTCAGCTACTCCGGCGTGCTGACGGTGTTCACGACCAGTTGATGCGGGCTGCCCCGGCCGGCCGCTGTGATTCCCCGGTGTGCCGTCAAAACCGCTTTGACGGTTCGCTGCTGCCCGGGCCTGCGCTGCCCGGCGCTACAGTCGTCTCCTGCCGGGTCAACCCGGTTGGCCCTGCCCGGAGTTGTCGACGATGAATGCACCACTTGCACTGCAGGTGACCGCTGAGGCCGCTGAGGTCTCTGCGGCCCGTGCGGCCCGTGCGGCCCGCCAGGCCGACGTGGTGGCTGCCCTGTCGCCCCTGGTGCCGGCCCACGCCCTGCTGTGGCAGCGCGAAGACACGGTGCCGTACGAATGCGACGGTCTCACCGCCTACCGCGAACTGCCCCTGGTAGTGGTACTGCCCGAGACCGAAGCCCAGGTGGCTGCCGTGCTGCGCGCCTGCCACGCGCTGCACGTGCCCGTGGTGGCGCGCGGCGCCGGCACGGGACTGTCGGGCGGCGCATTGCCGCACCGTTTGGGCGTGACGCTGTCGCTGGCCAAGTTCAACAGAATAGTGCGCATCGACACCCTCGCTCGCACGGCCACCGTGCAGTGCGGCGTGCGCAACCTGGCCATCAGCGAAGCCACGGCAAAGCACGGCCTGTACTACGCGCCCGACCCGTCGAGCCAGATCGCCTGCACCATCGGCGGCAACGTGGCCGAAAACTCCGGCGGCGTGCACTGCCTGAAGTACGGCCTGACGCTGCACAACGTGCTGCGCGTGCGCGGCTACACGGTGGAGGGCGAGGCGGTGGAGTTCGGCTCCGAAGCGCTGGACACGCCGGGGCTGGACCTGCTGCCGCTGGTGGTGGGCAGCGAAGGCATGTTGGCGGTGACCACCGAAGTCACCGTGAAGCTGGTGCCCAAGCCGCAACTGGCGCGCTGCATCATGGCCAGCTTCGACGACATCCGCCAGGCCGGCGACGCGGTGGCCGCGATCATCGCCGCGGGCATCATCCCGGCCGGGCTGGAGATGATGGACAAGCCGATGACGGCTGCGGTCGAGGACTTCGTGCACGCCGGCTACGACCTCAACGCCGCGGCCATCCTGCTGTGCGAAAGCGATGGCACCGCGGAAGAGGTGACCGAGGAAATCGACCGCATGCTGGCCGTGCTGTCGGGCGCGGGCGCCTCACGCATGGAAGTCAGCAAGGACGAAGCCCAGCGGCTGAAGTTCTGGAGCGGGCGCAAGAACGCTTTCCCGGCCAGCGGGCGCATCAGCCCCGACTACATGTGCATGGACAGCACCATCCCGCGCAAGCGCCTGGCCGACATCCTGCTGGCCATCGCGCAGATGGAGATCAAGTACGGCCTGAAGTGCTGCAACGTCTTCCACGCCGGTGACGGCAACCTGCACCCGCTGATCCTGTTCGACGCCAACGACCCCGACCA
>JANOLY010000559.1:0-4450 GCA_031420055.1 Burkholderiales bacterium
GGACTCGGGCCAGAAGTGCTGGCTGTAGACGAGGATCCTCAAGCGCGCCCGCCCTCAGCCAGCGCGGCCCACAGTGCCTGCGGCTCGCTTACCTGCACCAGCGGCTCCGGTTCGCCGAGGAAGCGACGTACTGCGCGAGCGATGGACACTGCCGATAGCGGGTCGAAGGTCTGCGCCGGTGAACAGACGTCGCGCACGTAGTCGAGTTCGGGCGCCAATATGGGTAGTCCAAGATGAGCCGCCTCAATGAGAGGCAGCCCGAAAGATTCCGACAGCGATGGGAAGAGAAGCGCGCGCGCTCGGCCGTACAGCTTCAGCACCTCCGGGCGTGGCAGATGGCCGAGATTGACGACATTGAGCCTATCGGCCCGGCTTTGCACGGCTATCCGCGCGGCCAGCGTTGCGTCGCGTGGTCCCAGCGTCAGCGCCAGGCTCGGCCGCATACCCTGCGCGGCGAGCAGTTGCCAGGCATGGAGTAGACGGAGGTGATTCTTGGTGGCTATTCCGTCAGAGACGTAAACAAAGTCCCAAGCCGCTGGCGCTGCAGATGCAGCAATCGGCCACTTGTCGATGAAGGGCAGCATCCGCACGGGCGGGCAACCGGGGCCGTACCAGCGCGTCAGCTCGCGCGCCATCGACGGCGTCTGCACGATGTACTCGGCCACTCTGTGGCGCAGCCGCTTTGCCACTTGGCATTCGAAGGCGATGCGAGCGCGCGTGCGCAGCGGATAGTCGCGCAGCGGACGCAGACCCAGCAGAAGGCTGTTCTGCATGTACACCACCACACGGGACCGGTTGCGGATCATCGGCGGCAGGCCGTGAAAGCACAAGGTCGTGTCGCCCGCACGGGTGGCGTTCGCCAAGCGGAGCGCGCCCGCCAGCCGAGATGTCGGTGTCGCAAGGGTCCAGCTGACCTCCACGCCTTGCGGTACTGTCAGCAGCTCTCTGGCCCGAGCATCGAGTACCGCAATCCGCGGGCCGTCCGCAGGCCAAGCGGCCAGCAGCCCTTGCAGCAGCACCAATCCGCCACCGGTGTGCACGTTGGGGGCATACAGGATGGTTGCCGACATCAGAGGGGCGAAAGGGGAGGCATGTTGTTGCGGGCAGGGCTCACGCGTTGATCAATTCATGGCGGTGAGCGGCCGGGCCAAAACCACGAGCGTGTCACCGCCGAGCAGCCGCACGCCCGCGTCACGGCCTAGCGCAAAGACCGCGCGCCTTGCAAGGCTGGCCAGTCGACCGCTCAGACTTGCGCGTGGGCGCAGGTGGGCGCCGCTGTACGAGGCTTCAAGCACCTCGTAGCCGCATTCGGCGAGCAGCTCCAACGCCAGGCCGCGGGTGTAGTAGTGGATGTGGCCAACGCCGCGCCGTTGCGCCAGCAGCGGTGCCTCGCGCCACACGCTGGCCACCGACAGGTCCAGCGGGATGTGCAGCAGGAGGTGCCGACCAAACGGCCGCAGCCGGGTCAGGAAGTCGTGCGGATTCGCCACATGCTCGATCACGTCCAGCAGCAGCACCAGGTCGGCGGCCTCGCGCGCCTCGGCCAGGAAGTCGCCGCGCGTGAAGGCAACGCCGCGGTGCGCGGGCCAGAAACGCTCGGCGCCCGGCGCGATGTCCCAGCCCTGCAGGCGCGCTTGTGGCAGCAGCGTGTGCAGCGTGGCCAGCACCGCGCCGGCACCGCAGCCGACCTCCGTCACCGTTGCCGGCTGCAGGCCGTGCCGCGCCAGCATCGCGGCCACCAGACCGGCCTTCCAGACCGAGTCGTCCGTGTCCCAGGAGGGGTTGAGCTGCTCGTAGGCGCCATCGAGATAGAAACGCGCCGGATCGCCATCGATCATGGAGGCACCGCCCGGAGTTGCTGCCGGCTTGGCGCAGGCCGCGTGCGCCGGTTCCACAGCATGACCAGCAGGATGAAGAAGCCGACGCAGGTCTCGCCGGACTGGAAGACCTGGTTGTTGGCGGGTATGTAGAAGAACAGCACGAGCAGCAGGAACAGCAGCACCGTCCAGCGCGCCGAGGCCGTGGCCAGCGCCCGACCCCAGCTCAGTCCCAGCAGGTAGGCCAGGGCGCCGATGACGACGAGCGCACCCAAGAACCCGACGTCCGAGGCCAGCCAGGGATAGATCGAATGCCAGAGCAGGAACATGCCCCAGGAATGGTCGCGCTCCAGCAGCCCGGGGATCGACTTCGAGACGAAGTAGTCCGTGCTGAACACGGCATCGGCATTGCGCGCCAGAAACATCGAGTGCCCAAAGCCGAGCGTGCTTGGCGAGTCGGTCTGGAACGCCAGCGACAAGGCGTAGTAGCCATGCACGACGTAGCGGCTCAGCGCCTCGAAAACAAGGCGGAACTCCTCGGGCAGCAGGGCCGAGACAAAGTGCCCGCTGTCGGCCTGCAGCACCGCGGCGCCGGTGAAGAAGGTGCCGTACTCGCTGCCACTGCCTTCGCGTTGGGTCTGCCCGATGCCGAAGGAGTACAGGAAAGCCACCAGCATCACCGCGCTGACGAGCGACAGCTTCAGGCCAAAACGGCGCACCTCCAGCGTGCCCGCACACACCGCCAGCAGCACCAGCCAGGGCAGGGTGACGACGACGTCGGCGATGCCCTTGTTGGTGCCCGTGGCCAGGTACATGGCCAGGTTGAAGGCGATCAATGCCAGTGCGGCAATGCGCCATCCCCAGGGCAGGCGCCCCCAGTACAGGACGGTGAGCGGATAAACCGCCGTCAGCCAAGGCGACAGCAGCATGCGCAGGTACTCGACGGCAACGAAGGTGTTGCCGGCCTCCAGGCGCTCGAAGTTCTCGTTGTAGGCCAGGCCCGCATTGCCGATGCCGCCAAGCACGTCGGGCAGCAAGGCGCCGGTGCGCGACAGCGAACTCGGCAGTGCCAGCAGTGCCGTGATGAACAGCGCTGCCTTGAGGAAAGCCACGCCGTCAAGCACCTCGGACCGGATCACCGCCGGGCCCGACGGCACCGAAGTCACGCGCCCCCACGAGAGCAGGTATCCCGCTGCAATGGCCGCCTGCGCGCAGGCCAGGTAGGCGAACAGCTGCAGCGGGTTGTCCACGTCCCAGGGCCATGGACCGTAGAAGAAGAGCCAGACCGTCAGCGACAGGTAGAGCTGGAAGAACAGCAGTGGCCACAGCCAGCGGCGCCGAAGCCTGCGGTCGACCGAGGGAGGCATCACGTTCAGGCCGCCCGCGTCAGTCGGGCGTAGAGAATCTTGGCCGGCTTGCTGGCGCCTTGGCGGAGCAACTTCAGCCGCGTGGGCAACCTGCGGTAGGGCGGGTGCAGTGTGCTCGCGTGTCGGTAGTGCTTGAGCGCCAATGCCCAGTCACGGCGCCACAAGGCGTTGCGGGCGAGCAGCAGTGCGGCGTTCGCGTAGGCCTCGTCGCGCCGGCGCTGCAGCGATGCTGGCACCGGCGAGCGGGCGTAGAACTCGTCCAGCACGCGCACGAATTCATGCGAGACCTCCTCGGAGGCGGCGCGGAATGACGTCGCCTCGGGGTGGGTGCGGTAGCGCGCCAGGCTCTCGGCGACGAATTCGAAGCGACCGAACGCCGCGAGCCGGATCCAGAACTCGCGGTCGGGCCCCAGGCGCATGTCGGTGCGCCAGCCGCCGGTGGCTTCGAAGGCTTCACGCCGAAACAGCGCACCCGGGCCGATCCCGCATTCCTGCGACACCACGACCTGCTCCAGGTCGAACGGCCGGCACACGGCGCGCCGGATGATCTGCGAGCGCGTGTCGATGAGGTCGCTGTCGGGGAACACGCAAACCACGTCGGGTTGGGCGTCGAGCACCGCTGCCAGTCGCGCGATGGCCTCGGGCCGCAGCAGGTCGTCAGAACTGAGGTAGCCGATGTATTGGCCGCGTGCCATGCCCCAGCCCTTGTTCAGCGTCGCGGCCTGGCCCATGTTGGACTGGCGCAGCGCGCTCAACTGGTCGGCGTAGCGCGCCATGACGGCGGGTGTGTCGTCGCTGGAGCCGTCATCGATAACCAGGTACTCCAGGGCCGGGTGCGTCTGCGCGAGCACGCTGTCCAGGGTTTCGGCCAGATAGGCGGCCTGGTTGTAGGTGGGGGTGACGAGGGTCACCAGGCTGGGGGTGCGCATGGTGGGCAGATCAGACCGAATCAGGCCGGCGCAGGGCGCTGCGCAGGCCAAACAGTGCCGCGCCCGTGCACAGCAGCAGCCACGCCAATTTCATGGCCGGTGTGGGCAAAGCCATCCCGGCAAAGGCCGCACCCGCCAGGGCCGCCAAGGCCAGGCGCGGCGGGTTGACAACAGCCACCATCGGCCAGTGCAACAGACGGCGGCACATCTCGAACATCAGCCCGGTGTCGACGACGATGCGCACCAGCCACGCCACTGCCGCGCCGACGGCGCCGAAGCGCGCTGTCATGAACCAAAGCAGGGCGATGAAAAAAGGCAGCTCGGCCAGGTGGATCAA
>JANOLY010000560.1:0-4416 GCA_031420055.1 Burkholderiales bacterium
GCGACGTGAAGGCCATCCGCGAAGGCAGCACGAAGAAGGTGCTCGCAATGCTCGAAGACGTCGCCAACAGCGACGAAATGAGCCATAAGGACAAGTACGCCGAGTTCTGGAAACAGTTCGGCGCCGTGCTGAAGGAAGGCATGGGCGAAGACCACCAGAACCAGGAACGCCTGGCCAAGCTGCTGCGCTTCGCGTCCACGCACGCCGACGATGGCGTGAGCCAGGCCGACTACCTGGGCCGCATGAAGGAAGGCCAGGAGGAGATCTACTACGTCACGGCCGACAGCCTGGCCACCGCCAAGAACAGCCCGCAGCTCGAAATCTTCCGCAAGAAGGGCATCGAGGTGCTGCTGCTCATCGACCGCGTCGACGAGTGGATGCTGAGCCACCTCTACGAGTTCGAAGGCAAAACACTCACCAGCGTGGCCAAGGGCGGTGTCGATCTGGGCAAGCTGCAAGACGAAGACGAGAAGAAGGCCGCCGAGGCCACGGCCGAAGCGCTCAAGCCCCTGCTCGACCGCCTGAAGGCCACGCTGAAAGACCGCGCCAAAGACGTGCGCAGCACCACGCGCCTGGTCGATTCACCGGCCTGCGTGGTGGTGGACGAAGGCGACATGAGCTCGCACTTGGCGCGCATGCTCAAGCAGGCCGGCCAGGCCGCACCGCGCAGCCAGCCCATCCTGGAGATCAACCCCGAGCACGCGCTGGTCAAGCGGCTGGACAGCGCCGATGGCAGCGAGCACTTCGACGATCTGGCGCACATCCTCTTCGACCAGGCCTTGCTGGCCGAGGGTGGGCAGCTGGAAGACCCCGCCGCCTACGTGCAGCGCGTGAACCGCATGCTGGTGGGTTGACCCGGCACGCGCCGGGCGGGCGGTCAGGTCAGGTCAGTACAGCCTGACCGCCGTGTCGAAGGTCCAGTTGCGGCGGATCTCGATCACGTCGAAGTCCCGCGCCAATGCCGGCGCAAAGGCGGGGTAGGGCGCCTGACTCTGCACGATGCGCCTGATGGCCTCGTCGATCTGCGGCACACCGCTGGAGACCACAAAAGTCACGGCTTCCACGCTACCGTCTTGCCGTATCGCCACCGTGACCAGCGGGCTGGCGTGGCGTTGCTGGGCGACCTCGCGCACTTGGTCGATGGTCATGTTCAGCTGGATCTTGCGCGCCCAGGCTTCGGCATAAAGGACGAGTTCGGCATTCGGGTCGGCGCGGCCCAGCAAGCGGCCGCGCCGTGCGCTGCTCCACGACAGCGGCAGCGGCGTGGCTTGGCGCACAGCCGGCGAGGCCGCGGAAGGCACCGCGATGGCGGCTGCGGCAGACTCCGTCTCGCGCCGCCGGGCGGCTTCTTCGTCCAGCTGCCGGCCCATGGCGCGGCGCGAGGCCTCGCGCCGGGCCGTGTCGGCGTCGGCCTGCGCCGCCAGGGCGCGCGCCGCTTCTTGTCGGGCTGCTTCCTGACGCGCCGACTCCTGGCGCAGCGCTTCTTGCTTGGCCGCCTCATGCCGGGTGGCCAGTTGGCGGGTCAGCTGCTCGCGCTCAGCGTCCACCCTTGCGGTCTCGGCGAACGCGGTCTGCAACTGCGCAGATTGCCGCTGGGCCTCTTGCGCCGAGGTGTTGAGCCCCGCCAGGTTCACGGCCTGTTCCCGCGCCAGCGGGGTGATGCGGGTCAGCACTTCAGCGTTGGCAGCCCGGGGTGGGGGCAGGGCGCGCTCTGGGCTCGACGCGACGTGTGCGGGCGCGACGGCAATCATTGGCAGAGGCAGTTCGCCGGGCACGACCAGGGCCGCTGGTCGGGGCGGGTCCAGGGCCATCTTGTCGACTGCGATCGTCGTTGCTTGCACGACAGTGCTGGGTGACAAGGTGCCCATGCGCGCTGTGGCGTCGGCGGTCAGGGACACCTGGGGCGCTACGGCCGCTTCAGCCACCGCCTTGGGCTCCGGCATGGCGGCCGGGGCGGGCGCCGTGCCGGGCGCCGCCGTGTCATTGGCTGCTGGCGGCAGCGGCCCCGCAGGTGCCACGGGCACCGGGTTCAGTTCGCCAGCCCCTCGCTGCGCCGTGGCGGCTAGCGGCGTCGGCGTGGCGGCTGGCTGTGTTGTGGCCCCCCGTGGTGGCACCATCACGACGCGCACTTCGGGCGCCTGGACCCGCCGATCGCGCAAGTTCAGCCCCAGGCCCGGCGTCCCCATGCCGGGGCCACTGAAGGCCAGGCTCAGCAGCAGCGCGTGGGCCAGCAGCGACACCACCACGGCAAGCCACAGTTTCCTGCGCTGCGATTGCGTGAACGGCATCCACGCGAGTGCCCACACCACCGCTACCAGCGTCCCAGCCAGCGCATCGACACCAGGGCCGCGCGCGGGGCGCCCGGCTCGAAGAAGCGGGCATTCGCGTCGTTGACGATGACGCTGCCGACATGCGCGCGGTCCAGCAGGTTGTCCAGGCGGGCCAGCAACTGCAGCTCGCCCAGGCCGTCGACCTTCACGCTGTGGCTCCAGCGCAGGTTCACCACGCCGAAGCCGGGTGCGAAGACCGTGTTGCGGTCGTTGGCCGCTGTGCGCGACTGGCCTCGCGCCTCCAGCGCCAGCTCGCCTGGCACCATGCCGGGCCGCCAAGCCAGCTCGGTCCAGGCCTGTGCGGCCTGCGTGCCGGCGATGCGCCGGCCGGGCTTCACCGCCACGGCGGGGTTGGCCGCGGTGGGGCAGGGTGCCGACGTGCAGGTGTCGAAGGGGTCGCGGTAGCGGGCGTCCAAGCTCGAGACCGCGGCCTGCCAGCGCAGCCCCGGCGCGGCCTGCCAGCGCAGTGCCAGCTCGGCGCCTTGTCGGCCCGTGCCGCCCACGTTCTGGAACGACGCACGACCGCTGGCATTGCTGCGCACCGCCAGTTCGTCGCTGGTGCGCACCTGGAACAGCGTGGTGTCGATCTCCCACGCGCCGCCACGCCACTTGCTGCCCACTTCAAACTGCCGGCTGCGCTGCGCCCTCAGGTCGATGTTGAAGCCGGTGTTGTCTGACTTGTAGGCCAGTTCGCCCAGGGTGGGTGTTTCGCTGCCGCGCGCGGTGCTGGCGTGCAGCGCCCAGGTGCGCGACAGCGCCCAACGCAGGCCCACCACGGGGTTGGTGTAGTTGAAGTGCAGCCGGCCGGAGTCATCGGGGTTGGCTGGCGTGAAGGGCACGAGGCGGTCCAGGACCGTGACATCGACACGCCCGTGGCGTGCGCCCAGCGTGGCCGTCAGCGTGGCCGCGATCGGCCACTCCAGCTGCGCATAGCCGTCGCGGCTGCGCGCGTGGTTGATCTCGTCGCGGCGCAGCGCGCCGGCCACACCCAACTGCGTGCCGCCGGCGCTGGCCACGAAGTTCTCGCGGCCGCGACGCTCGTCACGCTGCCGCTCCTGGGCCAGGCCCAGCATCAGCGCGGCGTCACCCACGCGCCAAGTGCCGCGCAGGTCGAAGCCGTCGTAGTTGCGGGCAATGTCGACCACGCCACCGCCATGGCGTGGGCTGGCCTGTGTGGCCACAGGGATGGCCAGGAATTGCAGCACGGCCCGCGTGCCGGTGTAGGCCATCAAGCGGGTCTCCTGCAAGATGCTTTCGGGGTTGAAGCGATGGCTCCAGTGCACGCCGGTCTGGTGTTGCTGCACGGTCTTGCGGGTGTCGAATTCCAGCGCTTGCGCAGCGGTCTGGCGCGGGTTGCTTGCGAACTGTTCAGGTGTCAGACCCAGCGGGTCGTCGGCGCGTTGGCGGTGGCTGCCTGCGAGCACCACCACCGTGTCGGCGGGCCCTTGCCAGCCCAGCCGCAGGTTGGCCAGTTGCCGATCGGCAGCACTCTGTGGCCTGAAGCCGTGCACGCCCATGGCCAAGAGGCTGGCCTTGAGGTCGAAGCCGCCGACCAGCGGGGTGGCGACAGCGGCGCGAACCTGGTCCAGGCTGAACGCGCCGGCATCGGCGGAAATCTCGACCTGGGGTTCGGGCACCGGCGCGCCGAAGAGCGCAATCACGCCGCCCGAACTGCTGCCGTACAACACCGAGAACGGCCCGCGCAGCACCTCCACGCGCGCGGCGCCTGCCAGGTCGAAGTGCGCCACCTGGCCCTGGCCGTCGGGCATGGTGGCGGGGATGCCGTCGGCATACAAACGCATGCCGCGCACGCCGAAGCCGGCGCGGGCACCGAAGCCGCGCGAGCTGATCTGCAGGTCCTGCGCGTGGTTGTTTCGATTGGCCACCACCAGCCCGGGTACCCGCGCCAGGCCTTCGGAGAGATTGATCATCGGCCCGGCTTCGCGCAGCGCCCGGCTGCCGACGGTGGTGATGGCAAACGGCGCCTCCAGTGTGCGCTGCGCGCGCAGCGAGCCGGTGATGACGACGTCGGCCTGGGGCAGGTCGGCGGCGTCGGCCTGGGCCAGCACAGCACCGCCCGCCAGCA
>JANOLY010000561.1:0-6061 GCA_031420055.1 Burkholderiales bacterium
GGCGCGGCGCTCACCGCCGGCCAGCACGACGTGTTGTTGTTCTGCGTGGGCGGCATGGCCGTGCGTTTTGCCGATGACGATGTGCGGCCGCTGGGCCGCACGGCGCGCGGGGTGCGCGGCATGGCGCTGGAGCCGGCGCAAAAGGTGATTGCGATGCTGGTCGCCGAGGACGAGACGCAAAGCGTGCTCACCGCCACCGAGAACGGCTACGGCAAGCGCACATCGATCACGGAATACACGCGCCACGGCCGCGGCACCAAGGGCATGATCGCCATCCAGCAAAGCGAGCGCAACGGCCGCGTGGTTGCGGCCACGCTGGTGCGGCCGGCCGACGAGATCATGCTCATCACCGACAAGGGCGTGCTGGTGCGCACACGCATCTCCGAAGTTCGCGAACTCGGACGCGCCACGCAGGGCGTGACCTTGATCGCCCTGGACAACGGCACCAAGCTGTCGGGGCTGCAACGAATTGCTGAGATCGACGCTGCCAGCGACACCGATGACAGCAACACTGGCGATGCCAGCCCGGAAGGAACTTGATGTTGAAACTGAACCTGGCGCTGGCCATGGCTTGCGCGGTCGGACTGGTCCAGGCCCAAACAGCAGCACCGCCGCCTGCCGCCGCGCCTGCGTCGGCGGCGTCTCCGGCGCCGGCCTCGCCGGCCAAGAAGGAACAGGCCGCCCGCGTGCTGGCACTCATGAAGCCTGCCGTGGAGGCCTTGGGCCTGCAGTTGGCGCAGCAACCTGCGCTGCAAATCCAGCAGCGTGCCGGCATGGCCTTGCAAGGCGTGGCGGCCGAACGGCGCGAGGTGCTGGGCCGCGAGATCGAGGCCGACCTTCGCAAGTACTTTGAAGAAACCGGGCCGCTGGTGCGCGACCGCGCCGTCAAACTGGGGCCTAGCACGATAGGCCCGATGCTGGAAGACCGCTTCTCGGAAGACGAGTTGCGCCAGATCGTCGCCATGCTCGAGTCGCCCTTGAACCGTCGCTTCCAGCAGATCTTCCCTGAGATGCAGCGCGCTCTGGCCGAAAAGCTGGTGGCCGAAATGCGAGGCGATATCGAGACGCGTGCACGCGCGCTGGAGCAAACCGTGGGCAAGCGCCTGAGCCCCGCAGTAGCTGCACCGGCTGCAGCACCTGCGCCCGCCAAGAAGTAGCCGATGTCCGGGTCCGATGCCGGCGCCGTTGCGCCTGAACTCCTTTTGCTGCGTGAAGGCATCGACGCCGTCGATCGCGACCTGCTGGTCCTGCTGAACCGCCGCGCCGCGCTGGCGCTGGAGGTCGGCGAGATCAAGAAGCGCGAAGGCTCCGTGGTCTTTCGGCCCGAGCGCGAGGCGCAGGTCATCGATGGCCTGAAGCGCAACAACGCCGGCCCGCTGAAATCGGACAGCGTGGCGCCGATCTGGCGCGAGATCATGTCGGCCTGCCGCGCACTGGAGACACCGACGCGCGTGGCTTACCTGGGGCCGGCCGGCACCTTCAGCGAATTGGCCGCGCTGGGCTACTTTGGCAGCTCGCTGGCGCGTGTGCCTTGCGCCAGCATCGACGAGGTCTTTCGCACCACCACCGCCGGTGCCGCCGACTTTGGCGTGGTGCCGGTAGAAAACTCCACCGAAGGCGTGGTGGCGCGCTCGCTCGACCTGTTCTTGCACACGCCCTTGTTCATCATTGGCGAGACCAGCCTGTTCGTGCGCCACAACCTGTTGCGCCGCAGTGATTCGCTGGACGGCATCACCGCCGTGCTGGCCCACCCGCAGGCGCTGGCCCAATGCCATGCCTGGCTGTCGACCCACCTGCCACAGGCCGAGCGCAGGCCGGTGGCCAGCAATGCCGAAGGTGCCCGTCTGGCAAGCCTGGACCCCACGCTGGCCGGCATCGCCAGCGATCGCGCGGCCAGCGAGTTCGGGCTGCATGTGGTGGCCCCCGCCATCCAGGACGACCCGCACAACCGCACCCGCTTTGCCATCGTCACGCACCCACACCAGCATCCCGCGCCCAAGGCCTCGGGGCACGATTGCACCAGTCTGGTGGTCTCGGTGACGAACCGGCCAGGCGCCGTGCACGACATGCTGGTGCCGCTGAAGACCCACGGCGTGTCGATGAGCCGCTTTGAGTCGCGCCCGGCACGCTCGGGCCAGTGGGAGTACTACTTCTACATCGACCTGCAGGGCCACCCCGACGAGCCGCATGTCAGCGCGGCGCTGTCAGAGTTGCGCCAGGTGTGTGCGTTCTTCAAGGTGCTGGGCACCTACCCCATAGATGCGCATTGAGCTTGATGGACCAGCCCTGATGTTCAACCAACTCGGTCTTATCGGCTGCGGCCTCATGGGCGGCTCTTTTGCGCTGGCGCTCAAGCAAGCGGGGCTTGTCCAGCGCGTGGTGGGTTACAGCAAGTCGCCGTCTACCACCGAGCGCGCGCGCAAACTGGGCGTCATTGACGTGGCGGCAGAGTCCGCGCTGCAGGCCGTGGCGGGTTCGGACATCGTGCTGCTGGCCGTGCCCGTCTCGGCCACCGAGACCACCTTCAAGGCCATACGCCACCTGCTGACCGCCGACGTGTTGCTGATGGACGTGGGCAGCACCAAGCGCGATGTGGTGGATGCGGCACGGCGCGTGCTGCGCGAACACCTGCCCTGTTTTGTGCCTGCTCATCCCATTGCCGGCAAGGAGTCGTCGGGCATCCAGAACGCCAACGCCGACCTGTACCGCGAACGCCAGGTCATTCTCACGCCCCTGCCGCAGACCGACCCCGCGCTGACGCAGAAGGCTGTCGACGTGTGGTCGGCCATCGGTGCCCAGGTGCTGCACATGTCGGCCGAGAACCACGACGCGGCCTTCGCCGCCGTCAGCCACCTGCCGCACCTGTTGGCCTTTGCCTACTTCAGTGCCGTGGTCAACCAGCCGGCGGGCAAAGACTTTCTCTCTCTGGCCGGCCCGGGCTTTCGCGACTTCACGCGCATCGCCGCCAGCAACCCGGAGACCTGGCGCGACATCCTGGTGGCCAACCGCGAAGAGGTGCTCAAGCAGTCGCAGCGATTCCGCCATGCGCTGGACGCGCTCGAACACGTGATGCGATCGGGCAATGCCGAGGCGCTGGAAGACCTGATTCGCGCACCGGCCGAGGGGCGTTCAGGCTGGCAGATGGGCGCGCCTCGGGTGCCAGGCACGCCGGCCCCCAACGGCCCGGAGCCTCGCTGATGCGCCGGCCATAACCGCCCGGCTGCATGGTCCGCATTCCCCACCTGGACTTGCCGCCGCTGCGCGCTGCCTCGGGCACCGTGCGCCTGCCTGGCTCCAAGAGCATCTCCAACCGCGTGTTGCTGCTGGCCGGGTTGGCCCAGGGGCAAACGGCCGTGCACGACCTGCTCGACTCCGACGACACCCGCGTCATGCTAGACGCGCTGACCGCCCTGGGCTGTGGTCTGCGCCGCGAAGGCCCGGTGCTGCATGTCACCGGGCTGGGAGGCCGGCTGGCGGTGCACGAGGCGCGCCTGTTTCTGGGCAATGCCGGCACGGCCATGCGGCCACTCACTGCCGCCCTGGCGGTGTTGGCCGCGACGCAGGGCGGGCGCTTCGAGTTGTCTGGCGTGCCGCGCATGCACGAACGCCCGATCGGCGACTTGGTAGACGCACTGCGGCCGCTGGGCTGCCAGATTGACGAGCTTGGCCAGCCGGGCTACCCGCCCTTGCGCGTCAGCGGCAAGCTGGGCGGCAAGCTCGCAACGGGGCAGACCATCCGCGTGCGCGGCGATGTCTCCAGCCAGTTCCTGACCGCCCTGCTCATGGCGCTGCCGCTGGCCAGCGCCGGGGGGCCGGTGGTCATCGAAGTGATGGGCGAGCTGATCTCGCAGCCCTACATCGAGATCACCTTGAATCTGCTGGCGCGCTTTGGCATCGACGTGCAACGTGATGGCTGGCAGCGCTTCACCATTGCGCCGGACAGCCGCTACCAGACCCCGGGCACGATCCACGTCGAAGGCGACGCCTCCTCGGCGTCGTACTTCGTGGCGCTGGGTGCACTGGCCGCGCATGGTGGCGCGCCGGTGCGCATCGTCGGTGTGGGGCTGGACTCCATCCAGGGCGACATCCGCTTCGTCGATGCGGCGCAGGCCATGGGCGCGCAGATCAAGGGCGGTCCGGGCTGGCTGGAAGTGCACCGCGGGCGCTGGCCGCTGGCCGGCATCACGCTGGACTGCAAGCCCATCCCCGACGCCGCCATGACGCTGGCCGTGATGGCCCTGTACGCCGATTCGCCGACGCGGCTGAACGGCATCGCCAGCTGGCGCGTCAAGGAAACCGACCGCATCGCCGCCATGGCCTGCGAGCTGCGCAAGCTCGGCGCCGGTGTCGTCGAGGGCGCCGACTTCATTGACGTCTCGCCGCCCACCGCCTGGCGCGCCGCCACCATAGAAACCTACGACGACCACCGCATGGCCATGTGTCTGTCGCTGGCCGCCTTCAACCCCTTGGCGGGACGCGCTGACGCCGAGGGGCCGGGCGTGGCGGTGCGCATTCTTGACCCGCAATGCGTGGCCAAAACCTTCCCCGACTACTTCGAGGCCTTGTTCGGCCTGGTCAGCACCCACGCCGACGACGTGCCCGTCATCACCATCGACGGCCCGACCGCGTCGGGCAAGGGCACCCTGGCCGCGGCCGTGGCCAGCGCCCTGGGCTGGGAGCTGCTGGACTCGGGGGCGCTGTACCGCGCCGCCGGCCTGGCAGCGCGCTGGGACGGCGTTGCACCCGACGACGAAGCCGGCGTGGCCCGGCTGGCCGGCACGCTGGACCTGCGCTTTGGCGCCGGCGCCGACACCGGCCGCACCTGGCTGCGCGGCCGCGAGGTAACGGATGAACTGCGCCTGGAATCAACCGGCCTGCTGGCCTCCAAGGTGTCCGCCCTGCCTGCCGTGCGCCAAGCCCTGCACGGCCTGCAACAGGCCTTCAGGCGCGCACCCGGCCTGGTGGCCGACGGGCGCGACATGGGCAGCGTTGTCTTCCCCAACGCGGCGCTGAAGGTGTTCCTCACGGCAAGCGCCGCCGAGCGTGCCGACAGGCGCTATAAGCAATTGATTTCAAAGGGAATTCAGACTAATATCGACAGTCTGCGCGCGGCCCTGGAGCAGCGTGACGCCAGCGACACCGGTCGCAGCGTTGCGCCCTTGAAGGCCACGCCAGAGGCGCAGTTGCTCGACAACTCGCACCTCACCATCGACGAGTCGGTGGCCCAGGTGCTTAGCTGGTGGCAACTGCGCAGCCCGTTTGGCACGTGATCGGCTTGTCTAGCGTCTCGCGTGCCTGGTACGGGCACCCCGTGTTCACCGCACTCCCCTCAGTGGCCGTCAGGTTCCGGGTGTGGTGATGTTCTCAACCTCAACCGCGACACCTGTTGCACGCATCGCCCGGCTCTGCTTCCACTTCACCGGGCCCCAGGAAATCAATGTCTTCAACCACCGTCACCGCCATCGGCGCCAGCGACTCGTTCGCCGCCCTCTTCGAAGAATCGCTCAAGAGCAGCGACATGCGCATCGGGGAGGTCATCTCCGCCGAAGTCGTGCGCATCGACTTCAACCACGTTGTCGTCAACGCGGGCCTCAAGAGCGAGGCCTTCGTACCCATTGAAGAATTCAAGAACGACCATGGCGAGCTCGAAGTCCAGGTCGGCGACTTTGTCTCGGTGGCCATCGACGCCATCGAGAACGGCTACGGCGACACCATCCTCAGCCGCGACAAGGCCAAGCGCCTGGCCTCGTGGATGTCGCTCGAAAACTCGCTGGAGTCGGGCGAGTTCGTCACCGGCACCGTCAACGGCAAGGTCAAGGGCGGCCTCACCGTCCTGGTCAACGGCATCCGCGCCTTCCTGCCCGGCAGCTTGCTCGACACGCGCCCGGTCAAGGACATGAGCCCCTACGAGGGCACGACCATGGAGTTCAAGGTCATCAAGCTCGACCGCAAGCGCAACAACGTCGTGTTGTCGCGCCGCGCTGTCGTTGAAGCGTCGATGGGCGAAGAACGCGCCAAGCTGCTGGAAACGCTGTCCGAAGGCGCGATCGTGCATGGCGTG
>JANOLY010000562.1:0-2205 GCA_031420055.1 Burkholderiales bacterium
GCCAACTGCAGTTCGAGGTGGTGGCGCACCGGCTGGAACATGAATACGGCTGCAAGGCGCGCATCATGCCCAGCCGCTTCCAGGTGGCGCGCTGGGTCACGGCCGAAACCGGCGAAGGCCCGGCCGCCGACGAGCGCGAACTCAAGCGCTTCATAGACGGCAACTCCCACCGCGTGGCCTACGACGCGGTCGATGCGCCCACGGTGCTGGTCGAGTACGCGCCCGAGCTGCGCGCCATCGAAGCCAACTGGCCGAAAATCCGTTTCCACGCCCTGCGCGAACACGCGGGGCTGGTGTTCCAGAAGAAGCTGGAGGGGTGAAGGCGCAGCCTATAAGACGGGGCTCGGCGGCAGGGCCGCGAGCAGCGCCTTCAATGACGCCTGGAGCGTCGGGACATCACCCGTCACGATGGACCAGATGGCGGAGTCGTCGGTGGACGGGTACGCGTGCATCAACCGATTGCGCAACCCGACGACCTTGCGCCAGGGAATGCCCGGCGCTTGCAAGCGGATGGCATCCGGCACGCGCGTGGCAGCCTCGCCGATCAGGCTCAGCTTGCGCAGGGTCGCATCCACTCGCATCGCGTCGGCTTGCCAGGCTGCCAGCGTCAGGCCCTGCGCGTAGGCGATGACGTCCTGGGAGAACTCAAGCATGTCCTCCAGGTACATCCGGTAATCGCGTTCAAACGACGATGGCGTCACGTTCGACATAGGGTCGCAGCCGCTCGCGCAGCGCCGTTTCGCTGACGACATCCACCACCCGGCCGAGCAAATCTTCCAGGTAGAACTGCACGCCGAAGTACTGGTTGCTCGTGGGCGGTCCGCTGAACCGCACCAGCACATCCACGTCGCTGTCCTCACGCGCAGTGTCGCGCGCAAAGCTGCCGAACAGCCGCAGCGAGTTCACGCCAAAGCGCTCGGCCAGCACAGGTTTGTGCTGGGCCAGCACGGCAAGAAGCTCGGTTCGCGTCATGCCCGCATCATGCCGCATGGCGGCTACATGTCCAAGGTGGTCTGCGTGGGCGCGGTGGCACTGGAGTGGCCCTCGGGGAAGAACACACCGTGGCCGCGCAACATCGCTTCGCTGATCAAACGCCCCGCGCAGACGCGTTCCAGAAGGCTTGCGGCCTGTGGTTCCAGATCGACCAGCAGGTCCAGGACGTTCGTCCAGCAGTGGGAACCCAGCCCAATCGCCTGCTGCCGCCGGCATGAACGGGTCGCGCGAGTCCGTGCCGCAGTCCTGCCAACCGACACCTCCGAGAGTCATCGACGCCAGGGCCCCGAACTTCGCCGTCCCGTGCCCCTTTGAAAGCGCCCGCCAACGAACCTTGGCCAAGCCATCTTGCGGCACATTCGGCCACCGCGAAGCGATGCCGAGGTGCTGCTCATCAGCGAACGCTTTGCCGACCTGCCCTTCGACCTGGCCGACGTCTCCATCGCCGAAGCGGCAGCGCGCCTGAAAGTGCGCCACGTGCTCAGCATCGATGCCGACTTTGATGTCTACCGCGACCGCGCGGGCAAGCCGCTGCTGAACCTGCTGCGGTCCTGAGCGCCGGGCCGCGGCGCATAAGCCGGCTGCCGATAATGCGGCGATGGACACCGTCGCCCCGTCCCCCTCGCGCCTGGCACTGGTGCTGGACCTCATCCGCTGGAACCGCCCTGCCGGCTGGCTGCTGTTGCTGTGGCCCACGCTCAGCGCCCTGTGGATAGCCGCAGACGGCTGGCCGGGTTGGCATCTGCTGGTGGTGTTTGTGCTGGGCACCATCCTCATGCGCAGTGCGGGTTGTTGTGTCAACGACGTGGCCGACCGCGACTTCGACCGCCATGTCAAACGCACCGCGCAGCGCCCGGTGACGCGCGGCGCGATATCGGTGCGCAGCGCGCTGGCGGTGGGCGCCGCGCTGGCGCTGCTGGCGTTTGCGCTGGTGCTCAGCACCAACCCGCCGACCATCGTGCTGTCGTTCGCCGCACTCGGCGTGACGCTGCTGTACCCCTATGCCAAGCGCGTTTTTGCCATGCCGCAGGCCGTGCTGGGGGTGGCCTTCAGCTTTGGCATCCCCATGGCATTCGCCGCCGCGCAGGGCGGCGCTGAATGGAGCCTGACGGCGGTGAACGCCGCCGTGCCGCCGCAGGCCTGGTGGCTGCTGCTGGGCAACCTGTTCTGGGTGCTGGCCTACGACACCGAATACGCCATGGTCGACCGCGA
>JANOLY010000563.1:0-17346 GCA_031420055.1 Burkholderiales bacterium
AGCGCTGGCGCCCACGCCAGCAACGCGGCGGGTGTGCACAGGTAGTTTTCCAGCTCGCGTTTGCGCCAGCAGAGTTCGGTCAAGCCGTTCGGGTCGGCCTGCAGCGCCATGGGGTTGTCCAGACGGTCGAACAGGGCCAGGCCCAGCAGGTCGGCGCGGGCTTCGCGCAGGCCGAAGAAACGGTCACGCGCCGTGGGCGGGTGGTTGCCGTTGATGTAGTTCACATACGGCCGCTCCAATGCCGCCAGCGCCGGGTGGCCCAGGCGCTGCGCCAGGGTGCGCAAGATGGCCAGGTCGGTGGAGCCTTCCAGGTACAGCACCCAGCCCGTCAGTTCGGCCTGCAGGTATTGGTCGAAGCCGATGGACAGCAGCGCCTTCTTCAGTTGGCTGCCCTGGTCATTCAGCCGGTGGGGCCGGCCCACAAAGGCGATGACGGTGTGCTTGCCCGCCGCTTCTTCGAGCACCACTTCGGAATGCGTGGCCGCCACGATCTGGCACTTCTGGTCGCGCGCCAGTCGCGCGATGACGTTGTAGGTCTGGCGCTGGCGCAGCACCTCCAGGTGGGCATCGGGTTCGTCCAGCAAGAGGGTGGCGCCCGGGTTGGCATGCAGGTAAGTCAGCAGCAGCAAGGTCTGCTGCATGCCGCGCCCGGCGCTGGACAAGTCGAGTTGCACCTTGCCGCCTGCCGCGCTGTCGTCGCGGTAGCTCATCTCGACTTCGCTGCGCTCGGGCACATAACGCGGGTCCATCAACCGGATGCCGAACAAGCCGCGCACCTCGTCCACCACGGCCTGCCAAACGGCCTTGTCTTCCAGTTCGAAGACGCCCAGGCACAGGTTGCGCAGCACCTGGGCGGTCTGGCCTTCGCCTATCAGCACGTTGATCTGCCCGCGCTCAGCCTTGAACTCGCGCGGTGCCAGGCCGGACATGGGCGGGAGATACGCCACGCGCAACACACGGGCCAGCCGTGACATCACTTCCAGTTGGGCTTCGTCCGGCAAGTCCACCGGCCGGCAGTACAGGCTTTCAGCGTTGGCGTAATCAAACTCCAGCGCACAGCGCCACGGTTTGGCGTCCAGCAGGCCCTCGACGGCGATCTCGATCAGGACGTTTTCGGTGCGCTGCTTGCCATCGACGCGGCGGGTGTTGCGGGTGTGCAGGTCCTTCCACAGCAAATTGGCGGCTGGCACCGGCAAGGCGAGCAGGTCGCGCCGGTTCAGCGTCACGCCGGTTCGCTCGCGGGCCTTGCTGCCTTGTCCCTTCTTGGCCATCCAGCTGGTCAGGCCCACCCACCACAGGGCCAAAGCCTGCAGCGCCGTGGTCTTGCCCGCGTTGTTGGGGCCGACGAAGACCACCGAGTCGCCGAGTTCAATGTCGGCATGCGCCAGGCGCTTGAAGTTGCGGATGACCAGGCGGGTGAGCATGGCGGTCAGACCGTCCAGTTTTCCAGCTTGAGGCCGGGCACACGCCCGAATTCCCGCACGTTGTCGGACACGACAGTGCGTTGGGTTGCCAGGCCATGGGCGGCAATCCAGGTGTCGTTCGGGCCTATGCCTTCGCCGCGGGCTTCCAGCAGGTGCCGTATCTCGCCGTACCTGGCGGCCACGCCGTGGTCAGGCAACAGCACACGGACCACGGCACTCAATGCAGCCAGCTTCGCGCGTGCGTCGGCAGCCTTGCTCTTGGAAGCACCGAATTCCAGCTCGCCAAGAGTGATCAAGGACATCGCCAGCGCGCCGGCATCCACTTGTTGCCAGCGCTGACGCACAGCTTCCAGCTTGCGCTGGTTACCCGCTTGCTTCGGCTTCCTTCCTGCCAACAGGTCGCGAATGGCAATGCAGGCATTGGTATCGAGCAGGTACTCAGTACTCATCGTCGTCATGCAAACCTGGGCGCGTCTCGTGGGGCTGGGTGTTGCGGATGTTCTCGAACATGTCGTCGGGCAATGCCAGGATCAGCTGGATCACATCCCAGGCGGTCTTGCCCTGCGTCGGGCCGGCCTGGGCATCCACCTCGGCAGCCAGCCGCTCGATCTCGGCCTCCAGCTGCTCCTTGATGCGCGCGATGTCGGTCACTTCCATGAAGTGCCAGGCCAGCGTGGCCAGGTCGTCACGGTGGGCATTGACGGCGGGCAGCCAGCGTTCGCGCATGAAGTAGCGTTTCTCGGCCTTGTCGAACTCGAAGCCGGTGACTTCCAACACCAGGTTGAACAAGACACCCCCGGGTGATTTCACGCGCAGCAGAAAATCGGGCTGGTAGCGGCGCTCGGCACCGGTCTTGTCCACATAGGGCACCTCGAAGCCCAGGAAGGCGTTCTTCACATACGACTGCACCAACGGGTGCTGCTCGAAGGTCTTGGCAGCGATCTGTTCCCAGCTGTCGGTATCGGCCACCACCAGGTTGACGGGGCTCTTGGTGGTTCGGAACACGTCCTTGGTGGTGCTGCCATGCACGTGCGCCGTGCTGCCGCGCGGGTTGTGGTGGTTGAGCAGCGGCACGATCACGGCCGCAGCGTCGCGCCCCAGTCCAGCCGCCGCCTTCAATGTGGCGGCTTCGATGCCGGTGAACACGCTGGCTGCGACGCGGGTGGCGTCTTCATAGCGCAGCAGGCGCCTGTGGCGCGGGTCGCGTTCGCCCACCAGGTCCACCTGCGTGTCGTACCAGGTTTGGGCGATGCGGCGAAGGTCGCCGAAGTGTTCCATCTGCACGCGGCCGCCCTCTTCATGGCCGCCGCGGTAAAAGCGGCTGAGCACCTGGGCGGCCACCCAGAACACGACTTCCTGGTCACGCAGGCTGTCCAGGTCCTGACGCAGCGCCAGCCGGTCGCCCGCGAAGGCGGTGCCCAGGTCGGTGCGCATGGGGGTCTGTGTCAGGTCCAGCCGCAACTTGGGCGCGCCGGTGAAGTCGGCTTCGATGCTGCCCGGCAGGTGTTCGAGCTTGTAGCCCACCAACTGTGGAAACTCGATGCCCAGCGCGGCGCGCTCGGGCAGGGAGCGAACGGCCTTGATGTCTTGCGGCTGCGGCGGGCTCACTTCGCCGCCTTGAAAAAAGCGAAAGGGCACGCCGATGATGTGGGCGTACTCGGGCGGGAACAGCCCCGTCTTGGGGTCGATAAAGTAGTGCCGCCTGCGCAATGCGCGCCCCGCCACCTGTTCGCACAGAAGTTGTGAGCCAAAGGCCCGCAGGCCGACGATGTGCGTCACGGTGTTGGCGTCCCAGCCTTCGGTGAGCATGCCCACGCTGACCACGCAGCGGATGGTCTGGCCCAGCTTGCCTTCGCGGCCCACGGTGTTGACGACTTCGCGCAGCAGGTCGCTGTCGCTCAGCGCATCGACAGACTGTGCAGGATGGGTGATGCGGTAGTCGCGCTTGAAGGCTTCGATCTCGGGCGCGAACACGCGCTTGAAGTCTTCGTCGATCTGGCCCGAGTGTTCCAGTGCGTCGGAGTCGATGAGCAGCGTGGGTGGGCGCACCCGCGCCTGGCGGGTGGCGGGGTCGAAGTTGGAAAACAGCGGCAGCACCCCGGCCACCGCGGTGGGCAAGCCGTTTGCATCGGTCGTCTCGTAGCCGGCGATCTGCTTGTAGACCTCTTTCGAGACGGTGGTGTTGCTGCACACCACGATGAACACCGGGGGTGCGCTGAACAGGTCGCGCCGGCTTTCGCCGTGCTCGCGCAGACCGCGGTCGTAGGCGGCGTAGTGGGCGTAGAACTGGTCCAGCGCGCTGCGCAGCAGCGGCGGCAGTTGTGGCGGCGCCTCCGAGGCCACCGCGTCGGCCCGGGTCCGTGACGTGCCCGCCGTCGCGTCGTTGGAAACGGCTGCCTTGTCCTGTTTTCGCTGTGTCTTCTGCCCCTTGCGTGGCAGCAGGTCCTTGCAGTGCTCGTACAGGTTGCGCAGCACCGGCTCTTCGATCTGCTGCGAACTGTCGTCCACCGGCAGGAAAGGGATTTTGACCAGACCCGCCTCGATGGCTTCGATGAGACCGAAGTCGCTGACCACCCACGGGAAATAGCTGTAGGCCGGCCAGCCCGAGCCCGACAGGTAGTAAGGCGTGGCAGACAGGTCGTACACCGCGCGCACCTGCCAGCGCCGCGCCACGGCGCGCAGGCCGCTGTACCAGACGGCTGCGCGTTCGTTCTCGGTGGCGCTTTGCTCTTCGTCGCTGTCACGCCCCTTGGCGCGTGGCAGGTAGCAATGGTGAGCTTCGTCGTTCAACACCAACAACCGGCGGCCGGCCTTGAAGCCGGGCAGCAGGCGGCGCAGAACCCCCGCGTCGTCTTCCCGCGCTTCGACTCGTCTGCCGTCAGGGCCCAGCTTGCCGTCGAGCGGACTCTTCTTGTTGCCGCCGATCAGGCGCGGCTCGAAGCCGTGGAAGTTGGTGATGGCCAGGCGTGCGTTCAGGCCCGCCATCAGGCCGGTGTAGGCAGGAGGCACGAGTTTGCGCTGGCTGTAGTAGTCGGCTGCCAGGTAGTCGGCACTGGCCTGGGTATCGACGCGCAGCACGCCCAGGCGGTCGCGGATGGTGATGCCAGGTGCTACGAGCAGAAAGTAATCAGCGTATTTCGGGTCGTGGCGGTATTGGCTGCGGTTGAGGTAGTGGTACAGCACCAGGCAGGCCATGACCACGGTCTTGCCGGTGCCTGTGGCCATCTTGAAGGCAATGCGGGGCAACGTGAGTTCAGGGTCCTTCACGCTGGCCTGCGCGGTGCGAAGCTGGTTCAGCACGTGGGTGCCTGGGTTGCTCTTGTCGGCCACTTCATTGAGCCAGATGGCAGCCTCCACGGCCTCGCGCTGCGCGAAGAACAGACGCTGATGGCTGGCGCGCTCCGGGTTCTCGAACCAGTAGGTCAGCAGCTCACGCGTGACGCGGCTGGTGACTCCGGCGTAGCCGCTGGCCCGCCAAGCGCCGAGCTGGTCGCGCAGAAGGTTGACCAGGTAATTGCGGTAGTTCGCCGCCAGGTCGTTGATGTCGTAGAGGCCCTGCTGCGGTGTCGGTGTGAGGTCACCGAGCGGCACCTGTGGTGTGTCGGGCGCGAAGATGCGGCGACCTGCCCGCCGGTCTCTGTAGTCGAGGTTGCCGTCGGCCGCGGTGGCGTAATGGAAAAGCGGCTCGTCGTACGGCCCATTCAGGATCGGGCCGGTGGCGGGTTTGGTGGGCTTGGGCGGCTTGCTCACAAGGCCCTCATGCGCACCGCCGCGCCAGGCGCTCGGCCAGCCCCGTGTAGCTGGCCGGGGTCATGGCCAACAGGCGCTGCTTGTCGGGCTCGGGCAGGGCCAGGCCCTGGATGAAGCCGTGCATCAGCTCGCGTGTCATGGGCTTGTCGCGCGTGAAGGCCTTGAGCTGTTCGTAGGGCTCGGGCAGGCCATGGCGGCGCATCACTGTCTGGATCGGTTCGGCCAGCACCTCCCACGCGGCGTCGAGGTCGGCGGCCAGTGCGGCCGTGTTGACTTGCAGCTTGTTCAGCCCGCGCAGCAGGCTGTCGTGGGCCAGCACGGTGTAGCCCAGCGCCACGCCCATGTTGCGCAGCACGGTGCTGTCGGTCAGGTCGCGCTGCCAGCGGCTGAGCGGCAGCTTGTGGCTCATGTGGCTGAGCAGCGCATTGGGCAGGCCGTAGTTGCCTTCGGCGTTCTCGAAGTCGATGGGGTTGACCTTGTGCGGCATGGTGCTGGAGCCCACCTCGCCGACCTGGGTGGCTTGCTTGAAGTAGCCCAGCGAGATGTAGCCCCACACGTCGCGTGCCCAGTCGGTGAGGATGGTGTTGGCGCGCGCCACGGCGTCGAACAGCTCGGCCAGGCCGTCGTGGGGTTCGATCTGCGTCGTGAACTCGTTGAAGGCCAGGCCCAACCGGCCTTGCACCACCTGGCGGCTGAAGGCTTCCCAGTCGAAGTGTGGGTAGGCCGCCAGGTGGGCGTTGTAGTTGCCCACCGCGCCGTTCATCTTGGCCGGCAGCGGCACGGCAGCGATGCGCGCACGCGCCGTGGCCAGGCGCGCGGCCACGTTGGCCACCTCCTTGCCCACGGTGGTGGGGCTGGCGGTCTGGCCGTGGGTGCGGCTGAGCATGGGCACCCCCGCCAGTGCGCCGGCCAGGCCCTTCAGCCGCAGGGCGATGGCGTCCAGCGCAGGCAGCAGCACCTGTTCGCGCCCGGCCTGCAGCATCAGTGCGTGGCTGGTGTTGTTGATGTCCTCGCTGGTGCAGGCGAAGTGCACGAACTCGGCCGCGGCCTGCAATTCGGGCTGGCCCTCGAAACGCGACTTCAGCCAGTACTCCACGGCCTTGACATCGTGGTTGGTGGTTTTTTCGATGTCCTTGATGGCCTGCGCATCGGCCTCGCAAAAGCGCACCACCAGGCCGCGCAGCAATCCGCGCGCCGATTCCGACAACGGCTTGAACTCGGCAAAGCCGGCGTCGGACAGGGCGATGAACCACTCGACCTCGACCTGCACACGGCGGTGCATCAAGCCAAACTCTGAAAGCAGCGCGCGCAGCGCCGCCACCTTGGGTGCGTAGCGGCCGTCCAGCGGTGACAAGGCGGTGAGCGGGGAGAGATTCATGCGAGGCGGCTGTCCGGTCGGCGGGCTGAGGGGGCGGTCTGCGGCGGCCTTCGCTGCACGGCACGATGTAACAATCATTTTAGGCGCGCCCACCCGGGCGCAGAACCATCGAGAACCCGCCTATGCCGCTGCACCGCCGACATGCACTTGCCGCACTCACCCTGGCCAGCCTGGCCCCCGCACTGCGGGCGCAGCCTCGGCTGCGCGTCGTCGGCGTGTACTCGGTGCCGGTGGCCCAGCCCTGGGTCGGACGCATCGACGCGGCGCTAAAGGTGGCCGCCGCGCGTGGCGACATCGACTACACGGTGGTGGACAGCGTTGCCGACGCCGACTGCGAACGCCGCCTGCGCGAACTGGCGCAGCAAGGCTTCAAGCTCATCGTGGGCGAATCCTTCGGCGTCGAGGCGGCGGCACGCAAGGTGGCGCGCGAGTTTCCGACCACCATCTTCTTGATGGCCAGCAGTTGGGGCCCACAGGCGCCCAACTACAACGTCTTTGACAACCACATCCAGGAAGCGTCTTACCTCTCGGGCATGGTTGCTGCAGGCGTCAGCACACGCGCTCGCATCGGCCTGGTCGGCGGCATGCCCACGCCCGAGGTCAGCCGCTTGATGAACGCCTTCATCGCCGGTGCGCGCGACATCAACCCGCGCTGCGGGTTTGCAGCGAGCTTCATCGATAGCTGGTTCGACCCGCCCAAGGCCCTGGCCGCCGCCAACGCCATGATCGATCAGGGCGTTGACGTGCTGTACGCCGAACGCGCCGGTGTCAATGAAGCCGCACGTGACCGCAAGGTGCTGACCATCGGCAACGTGGTGAACGAGCAGGCGCAGTTCCCCGACACGCAAGTCACCAGCGCGCTGTGGCACATGCAACCGGCCATCGACGAAGCCATCAAGATCACAGTGGCCGGCACGCTGTTTGCGCGCAACTACGCGCGTTTCATGTCGCTGCGCCTAAAGGGCTGCGAACTGGCGCCGCTGGGCACGTTTGAGGGCAAGGTGCCGGCCGCGGTGATGGACCGGGTGCGTGCGCGCAGTGTGGCCATGGTGGCCGGCAGCTTCGTCGTGCCGCTGAACCCGGTGCCGCCCAAAGGAACGCTGAAGTGACAACCGGCGTGCGCGCGCTGGTGTTCGACATCTTTGGCACCGTGGTCGACTGGCACGGCAGCATCGTGGCCGAGGTGCGCCGCACGGGGCTGGCTGTGGACGGCGCGGCCTTTGCGCTGGACTGGCGCGCCGGCTACCAGCCGGCGATGCAGGAAGTGCGCAGCGGCGCCCTGCCCTGGCTGCACATCGACGCGCTGCACCGGCGCATCCTGGACCGCATCCTGGCCCAGCGCGGCATCACGCTGCCCGAGGCCGACGCCGCCGAACTCAACCGCGTCTGGCACCGCTTGGACCCCTGGCCCGACAGCGTGCCCGGCCTGACGCGCCTGAAAGTCCGCTGGCCCATCGCCACGCTGTCCAACGGCAACCTGTCGCTGCTGGTGGCCTTGGCGCGGCATGCCGGCCTGCCCTGGGACGCCGTGCTCAGCGCCGAGCTGTTCCAGCACTACAAGCCCGACCCCGAGGTCTACCTGGGTGCAGCGCGCTTGCTGGGCGTGGCCCCGCACGAGCTGATGCTGGTGGCCGCCCACCCCAGCGACCTGCGTGCGGCAGCGGCCTGCGGGCTGCGCACGGCCTATGTGCCGCGGCCACTGGAGCGCGGCCTGGGTGGCGCCATGGAGCCGTGGCGCGAAGGCGAGTTTGATGTCGTAGCCGACAGCTTCGAGGCCCTGGCCGACACGCTGGGCGCCTGAGCCCCGCGCTTCAGGCCAGGAAGGCCCACATGCCCACGCCGAACATCGCAAACAACAGCGTCGTCACGTACAGGGTGGCGACGAGCGCCGCACGCAGCAGGCGCGGCCAGCGCCGGCCGCCGTAAACCCGGCCCAAAGCCAGCCAGGAGTAAACCGGCACGGCCAGCAAAGCCGGGGTGCTGACCCAGGCGCTGGGCACCAGCACCAGTGCGATCATCAAGAACCAGAAGGCGTGCAGGTGCAGCGCAAACACCAGGTGCTCGGTGTAGCGCAGGCGGCGGTTCCAGTACGCCAGCTTCAGCCACAGCGCAAAGGTGGGCAGCACCACGAACAGCGCCGCCCCCAGATTGGCCACAAAGCGCTCGCCCAACTGCTGCAGGGCGCTGGCCAGCGCCTCGGGTTTGAGGTCCAGCCGGCGCTGGATGCGTTTGCACAGCCAAGGTGGCAGATCGGTGCAGAAGTAGACACCGTCCTTCATGCCGGCGCGGCCCGGGCCGAGGCTGACGGTGGCGTTGCGCGCCTCGTGCTCGTCAATCTGCACACTGCCGGGCGCGTCGATGTTGACCGAGGCCACCACGCGCACCAGCAGCAGCACCAGGAGACTGATCGTCAGGTACAGCCGCAGCGGCAGCACGTAATGTTTGCGCCGGCCGGCCAGATACTGCCGCGTCAGCTCGCCGGGCCTGAACAGCAGCAGCTTGAGCGTGCGCCACAGCGCGCCCTCGGTGGCGAGGTAGGCGCCGCCGAACTGCTGCAAGAACTCGCCAATGCGCGGCGGCCTGAGATGCGTCTCCTGCCCGCAGGCCGGGCAGAACTTTGGCCGCGGCGTGGCGAGGAGCTCGCCGCAGTTCAGACAGTCGGGGGTGGCCATGTCGGCGTCGGTGCGGGCCATCGGCGCGCACGGTAGCGCAAAAGCGCCGCGCCGCCACGCTTTCGTGACGGATTGCCCGCACACCGGCTCAAGTCGCACAAATGCGCCTCAAGTACCCGCCAGTTCCGACGATGACAGCGCTGTGAGGGCCCGCACTGCCCCGCCGCCTGCTGCGCCCGCTGCAAGCGCTGACCGCAACCACCCCCGGGAACCCCATGATGAAATGCCGACCGCGTCTCAAAGACCTGCTCTGTGTCGTGACCTGCGCGCTGGGGTTCGCCGCGTGGGGACCTGCCCAGGCGCAGCCGCTCAGCGCAAAGATCGCGCCGGACCTGGCGCGCCTGGTCGGTGCGCCGGTGCCGCCCGACGTGACCTGGGCCAAGACCCTGGGCGGCGTCAACTACGCCAAGGTGTTGATCGTCTCGAATGGCGCCGACCCTCGCCTGTCGGCGCTGCGCGACAGCGTGCTGGCCAACAACGGCTCGGTGTACTACGTCTTTGACACCGTCCGCGCCATGGCCGCACTCGTGCCCACCGCGCTGCTGCCGGCGCTGGCGGCACGGCCCGACGTGTTGTCCATCGCCCCCAACCGCGCCACGGCGCGCTCGGGCAGCCTGGTGGCCGACGCCACCGGCGCCTCGGCGGTGCCGCGGGGCTTGGGCAACATCACCTTGGACGGCAGCGGCGTTGGCATTGCGGTGCTGGACTCGGGCATCGACTGGGACCACCGCAACATGAAGGACGCCGCGGGCAACTCTCGCGTGGCGCAGGTCTTCGATGTTGTCGCGCTGAACAAGAAGCTCTTCGGCACCGGCTGGGCGCGTGGCAAGGACTACGCCGACGCGGCGACCAAGCTGGTGCGCTTCGACGACACCACGCCGTCTGGCGCGGCGCTGAGGCGGCTGGTGCCCAACGAGGACCTGCCCGACCCCTACGGCCACGGCACGCATGTGGCTTCCATCGCCGCCGGCCGCGGCGGCCACCAGGCCGTCGACTCCAGCGGCGTGGCCCCGGGCGCCCGGCTGTACGACGTGCGTGTGCTCAACGAGCGCGGCGTCGGCAACGTCGCCGATCTGCTGGTCGGTATCGACTGGGTGGTGCAGCGCTCGCGCTACTACAACATCCGCGTGATGAACCTGAGCCTGGCCGCCAACGCCACCGACTCCTTTCTGATGGACCCGCTGGCCCGGGCTTCGCGCAGCGCGGTGGCCGCGGGCGTGGTGGTGGTGGCCGCGGCAGGCAATGCGGGCAAGAACGCGGCCGGCGCGGAGGTCTACGGCAACATCGGCTCGCCCGGCATCGAGCCCTCGGTGATCACCGTGGGCGCCACCCACCCGCGGGCCACGGCCGTGCGCAGCGACGACCTGGTGGCCGGCTTCAGTTCGCGCGGCCCAAGCCGCGGCAGCATCGCGCTGCCGGACGGCAACCGCTGGGTGGACAACGTGCTCAAGCCCGACCTCGTGGCCCCGGGCAACCGGCTGCTGGGCGCGGCCTCGAACAAAAAGAACAGGGCAGCGCCCAACGGCAACGCCCTGGCCACGCTGTACCCGGCGTTGCTGCAGGGTGCGCAGGCACTGGGCGCCACGCAGGCTGTGAACGAAGAGCTGATGCAACTCAGCGGCACCTCGGTGGCTGCGCCCGCGGTGGCCGGCGCAGCGGCGCTGCTGCTGCAGGCCAACCCGGGACTCACGCCGCCGTTGGTCAAGGCCATCCTGCAGTACACCGCCCAGCCCCTGGCCGACGCCAACCTGCTGCAACAGGGTGCCGGACAGATCAACGTCGAAGGTGCGGTGCGGCTGGCGCTGGCGCTGCGCCAAGACATCACCGCCGCACTGTCCGCTGGCCGGCTGAAGGCTGGTGACCCCCTGTTGGCCCCGGGCCGCACGCTGCCGGCAGCCACATCCATGCTGAACGGGCAGCTCTTCAACTGGGGCCGCATCGTCTACGCCGGCGGCGGCCACCTGGTCAGCGGCGAGGCGCTGTTCACCACTTTCCAGCCCATCTACGACCCGGGCCTGACCTGGGTGCGCCAGGTGGCGCTGCGCAACACCGTGCACTACATGCCGGCCAGCGCCTCCGTCGCTGCCCACACCGTGCCGCAGGCCATCGTCGAAAGCAATGCCTCCGCGCAGGCGTTGCTCACGCCGCAAGTGGTGCTGCTCACCCGGCTGGCCGGCAGCAACTCGGCGGCTGCGGGCACCGGCGTCTTCGCATCCACCGCGCTTCTGGCCAGCCAGGCCGCTGCCGGTCCGGTCATGACCAGTGGCTTCATCCTCAGCGAAGGCTTCATCCTCGCCGAAGGCTTCACCCTGGGGCAGCAGCGCATCCTGGGCAGCGGCTTCATCCTCAGCGAAGGCTTCATCCTGGGCGAGGGTTTCATCCTCAGCGAAGGGCTGACGCTGGGCAGCGGCTTCATCCTCAGCGAGGGCTTCATCCTCAGTGAGGGTTTCATCCTGAGTGAGGGCTTCATCCTCAGCGAATCGCTGAGCGACCCGGCGGGACTGGGCTACAACAGCATGCTCGGCATGCCCTGAAGCCGGGCGTCTGAAACAGCGCACGCGCAAGCGCTTGATTTCGGCCGCGCGCGGCCGAAAACCCAGGAATGAAACCCCAGCGCGAAGACGCCGCCCACGCTGCCGAGGTTGCCGCGTCGCATCCTGGCCTGTGGGCCCGCTTCGCGCGGCGGCACCTGCACGACTACAACGCCAATGCCACGGCGTTGTGGCTGGTCTTGGTCGCGGCCGGCGTGGCGACGACGGTCTGGGCGCTGTGGCGCGTCGCCGAGATGCCCGCGCCGGCCGCCCTGCGGGTGACACTGGGCGTGGCCTTCGTGGTGGCCGTGGCGCTGTTTCCGGTGCACATCCCACGCACCAAGTACTCGATCGGCGTGGCCGACGTCTTTGTCTTTGCCCTTCTGGCACTGTATGGCGCGCCAGCCGCGGCGCTGGCCGCCGGGGCGGAGGGCCTGGTAGGCGCCTGGCGCAGCTCCAGGCGCGTGACCAGCCGCGCCAGCACCCCCGCGGCGGCCACCACCGCGATGGCGCTGTGCGGCCTGGCCTTCGAAGGCCTGCAGCGCAGCATGGAAGGCGCCGGCTGGACGCCCGCAGTGGCGATTCTGGCCTCGCTGGGCCTGATCGCGCTGCCCTACTTCGCCTGCACCACGCTGCCGCTGCTGGCTGTGGTGGCGGCCAAAAACGGCCGGCGCCTTTCGCTGCTTGACTGGGCGCGCAACTACAGCTGGCTGGCTGCGCTGTACCTGCTCTCGGCCGCGGTGGCCGGTGTGCTGACCATCAACGCGCGGCAGTTCGGGCCCGAGGTCATCGTCCTGGCGGCGGCACTGGCCAGCATGGTGTTGGCGCTGGTGCACTTCTCTATCAGCCGTCACGAGGCCGAGCACCAGGCGCAGGAGGCGCGCATCGCCACCGCACAGCGCGAGGCGGCGCTGAACCAGCAACGCTTCAGTGCGGCCTTCACCCACGCCGCAATCGGCATGGTGTTGGTGCGGCCCGACGGCCGCATCCATCAGGTCAACCAGGCCGTGACGGCGCTGCTGGCCTGTGAGGAGGCTGCACTGCTGGGCCGCAGTTTCGGCGACTTGCTGTGCCCGGGCGACGACCGCATCTTCGAGCGCCATGTCGCGGCGCTGGTCGGTGGCGGCGAGCCGTTCTCGATGGAGCTGCGCTGCCAGGGCGCGGCGGGCCGGCATCTGTGGGTGTCGCTTCACTGCGGCCGCTTCGACGACCCCGACAGCGCGGGCAGCGGGCTGATCTACCAGTTGCACGACATCACCTCACGCCGCCAGGCCGAAGGCGAACTGCATCACATCGCCTACCACGACAGCCTGACCGACCTGGCCAACCGAAACTGCTTCAACGAGCGGCTGAGCCAGGCGGTGGAGCGCACGCGCACCGACGCGGCATTGCGCTTCGCGGTGATGTTCATCGACCTGGACCGCTTCAAGGTTGTCAACGACAGCCTGGGCCACATCGCAGGCAATGCGCTGCTGCGCGAAGTGGCGCGCCGGCTGTCTGACAGCGTGCGCCCGGGGGACCTGGTGGCGCGGCTGGGCGGCGACGAGTTCGCCGTGCTGCTGGAGCAGGTGCACGACCCCGAAGCGGCAATGGCGCTTGCGCAGCGGCTGCTGGCGGCGGTGTCGGAGCCGACCACCATCAACGGCACCGAGGTGCTGCCCGGCGCGAGCATCGGCATCACCTTCAGCGACCTGGGCTACCGCACCGCCGAGGAGGTGCTGCGCGACGCCGACCTGGCGATGTACGCCGCCAAGGCCGACGGCCGACGCCGCGTCGTGCTGTTCGACCAGAGCATGCACGAGCGCATCGCCGAAAAGCTCAGGCTCGAGGGCGACCTGCGCCGGGCCATCGGCGAGGGGCAACTGTCGCTCGTCTACCAGCCGCTGTACGACCTGTCGCCGTACCGGCTGAGCGGTTTCGAGGCGCTGGCGCGCTGGGTCCACCCCGAACGCGGCCCGATCAGCCCCGAGGTCTTCATCACGCTGGCCGAGGAGAGCGGGCATATCGAGGCGCTGACCGCCTGGGTCGTGGAGCGCGCGGTGGGTCAGCTGACACAGTGGCGCGCGAGCTTCGCCGACGGCGCGCTGCTGGACATGCACGTCAACATCTCCGGCCGCGACCTGAGCAACGCCGCCCTCGTGCCGATGGTGCGCGAGGTGCTGCAGCGGCACGCGCTGCCGCCGCACTGCCTGACGCTGTAGATCACCGAGACGACGCTGATGGGCAAGCTGTCGGTGGCGTTGGACACGCTGCACGCACTGCGCGAGGTGGGCTGCAAGTTCAGCATCGACGACTTCGGCACCGGCTACTCGTCGCTGGCCTACCTGAGCACGCTGCCCATCGACAGCCTGAAGATCGACCGCTCCTTCGTGATGGGCATGGACCAGGCGGCGCAGAACGTCGAGATCGTGCGCGCGGTGGTCACGCTGGGCCGCTCGCTGGGCAAGCGCATCATCGCCGAGGGTGTCGAGACCGTCGAGCAGCTGAGCACGCTCAAGGAACTGGGCGTGCACGTCGGGCAGGGCTACCTGCTGTCGCGCCCACTGCGTGCTGAGGACGTGCCCGCGCTGTTGGCCACCGCCTTGGCGCTACCAGCCTGAGCGCGCACCGGGGCGGCGCTGCCGACCAGCGGGTCGCGCCTGGTCGATGCCGCCGGCGCCACAATCCCGCATCACGTCCCGCTGACATCGCGCCATGCCCGACACCGCCCCGCCCGCCACGCCGCCGCGCCCGAACTTGCCGGCGCTCAAACTCGGCGCGCGCAGCGCCGCCACGGGCCGGCGCAAGCGGCGCTTGTGGCCCTGGGCGCTGGGCGTGCTGGCGCTGGCCGCCGCGGCGTACGTCCTGTCAGGCCAGCGCCGTGCCAAGGTACAGGCCAGCGCCGTGCAGATGACCTACCCGTCGGCGCAGTACGCGCAGCTCACGGCCTCGGGCTATGTGGTGGCGCAGCGCCGCGCTGCCGTGTCGAGCAAAGCCACCGGCCGCCTGCTGGAGCTGCGGGTGCGTGAAGGCAGCAGCGTCAAGGCCGGCGAGCTGATCGCCCGGCTGGACGCGTCTGATGTGGCCGCCGCCGTGCAATCGGCCCAGGCCGGCGTGGCCCAGGCCCTGGCCGGCTTGCGCCAGGCCGAAGCGGGTGTCGCGCAAACGCGGGTCGAGCAGGCCAACGCCGAGGCCGAACTGCAACGCGCCCAGGGCCTGCAAGCGCAGGGCTTCATCTCGGCGCAAGGCATCGACGCCGCGCGCCGCCGCGCTGATGCAGCGCGTGCCAGTGTGGTGTCAGCCCAGGCCGCCGTGGGCTCGGCCCAGGCCGCGCAGGCGCTGGCCGCGGCGCAGTTGAAGGCCCAGGCCGTCAACCGCGACAACACCGAAATCCGCGCGCCGTTTGACGGCGTGGTGCTGGTGAAAAACGCCAACGTGGGCGACATGATCACGCCGTTCTCCAGCGCCGCCGGCTCGCAGGGCGCGGTGGTGACCATGGCCGACATGGGCACCCTGGAAGTCGAGGCCGACGTGTCCGAGGCCAACGTGGGCAAGGTGCGCGCCGATCAACCCGTGGAGATCACGCTCGATGCCCTGCCCGAGCTGCGTCTGCGCGGCAGCGTGGCCCGCATCGTGCCCACGGTGGACCGCGCCAAGGCCACGGTGATGACGAAGATCCGCTTCAACAAGATCGACCCGCGCGTGCTGCCCGAGATGAGTGCCAAGGTGGTGTTCTTGTCGCAAGAACCGGGGCCCGCCGACGCCACGCCAGTGACCGCCGTCAACCCCAAGACGGTGGTTGAACGCGAGGGCCGCAAGACCGTGTTCCGCATCAACGGCGACAGCGTCGAGGCCCTGCCCGTGGTGCCCGGCCGCACCCTGGGCGACGCGCTGGAGATCACCGGCGCCGTGCTCAAACCCGGCGACAAGCTGGTGCTCAGCCCGGGCGACAAACTGCGCGGCGGCGACAAGATCACTGTCAGCGGCAAGTGAGTGAGAAGTGACCAGCCGGCCATGAACGAAGCTGCTGCGCCGCTGATTCGCATCCGCGACCTGAGCAAGGCCTACCAGCGTGGCGGGCAGGACATCCCCGTGCTGGTACACATCCAGCTCGACGTGGCCGCGGGTGATTTCGTGGCGCTGATGGGCCCCAGCGGCTCGGGCAAGAGCACGCTGCTGAACCTGGTGGCCGGCATCGACAAGCCCAGCAGCGGCACCATAGAAATCGGCGGCATCGACATCGCCACGCTGTCTGATGGCGAACTGGCCGACTGGCGCGCCGCCAACGTCGGCTTCATCTTCCAGTTCTACAACCTGATGCCGGTGCTCACCGCGTTCGAGAACGTCGAGCTGCCCTTGCTGCTGACGGGGCTGTCGGCACGCGAACGGCGTGAGCGTGTGGCCCAGGTGCTGGCGCTGGTGTCGCTGTCCGACCGCGTCGACCACTACCCGAACGAGCTTTCCGGCGGCCAGCAGCAGCGTGTGGCGATCGCCCGCGCGCTGGTCACGGACCCGGCGCTGATCGTGGCCGACGAGCCCACCGGCGACCTCGACCGCCACACCGCCGAAGACGTGCTGACGCTGTTGCAGCAATTGGTGACGGACCTGGGCAAGACCATCGTCATGGTCACCCACGACCCCAAGGCGGCCTCGCGCGCGGGCCGCGTGGTGGAGCTCGAGAAGGGCGTGCTGGTAGACGCCGCCCAGGCTTCGTCCGCCCACCCGGCCGCCGGCAAGGGCAGCGGCTGAACCGGGGCACTTCAGGCTCGGCGGTGTTGCGGCCGGGCCGCGTCCCTACTTGGACGCGATGACAGCGATTTCGACCAGCACGTCGCGTGGCAAACGGGCCACCTCCACGGTGGCGCGGGCCGGGGGCGCGGTCTTGAAGTACTCGCCGTAGACGCGGTTCATGGCGGCGAAGTCATTCAGGTTCTTCAGGTACACGGTGGACATGACCACGTTGTCATGCGTCATGCCTTGCGACTTGAGCTTGGCGCCGATGTAGTCCAGCACCAGCTTGGTCTGCTCGTCGATCGTGGTGCCCTGGATGGCATTGCCGGCCCTGTTCAGCGCAATCACGCCGGCCAGGAAGTACAGGTTGCCGGTCTGCACCATCTGTGAATACGGGCCGATGGCCGGGTACACGTCGGCGGTGGTGTGGATGGTCTTGCCGGTGCTGGCGCAGCCGGCGAGCACCGCGCTGAGAGTGAGCGCCAAGGCGCTGGCAATTCGGGTTGTTTGCATGGTGCTTTCTCCTGGGTGTGCGGGGCGGGCGTGGCAGTCAATGCAAGCCACACATCCGTTGTACGGCAAGCCCTGCACGCGCCGAATCCCCACTTTCGCCGGTACATCGATCGCAAGGACCAGGCGCCCGGCGCGCTCAAGTCGGCGCGCCAGCGGCCGATACGCAAGTGACGATCTCCGGAGAAACCGCCATGACGCCAGCTGCTCAGCCTGCACATACGTTCTCTAGCGCCAACCCGCACGCGCTGGCCGCGATCTTGCAGGCCAGCGAGACCAAACGCATCATCGCGGCCACCGACATATTCGACCTTTCGGGCACCAAGCTGTGGGCGCGCGACCAGCCGGTATCGGCGTCGCTACAGCGCAAG
>JANOLY010000564.1:0-2958 GCA_031420055.1 Burkholderiales bacterium
TGGCCGAGGTGGCTGACGCGGTGAAGAGCGCCGACGTGGTGATGATCTTGTTGCCCGACGAGCAGATCGGTGCCGTCTACAAGAACGATGTCGAACCGAACATCCGCCAAGGCGCGTCGGTGGCTTTCGCGCACGGTTTCAACGTGCACTACGGCCAGGTGGTGCCGCGCGACGATCTGGACGTCTGGATGGTGGCCCCCAAGGCCCCCGGCCACACCGTGCGCAACACCTACACGCAGGGCGGCGGCGTGCCGCACCTGATCGCCGTGCATGCCGACAAGAGCGGCCGGGCGCGCGACATGGCGCTGAGCTACGCCGCAGCCAACGGCGGCGGCAAGGCCGGCATCATCGAGACCAACTTCCGCGAAGAAACCGAGACCGACCTCTTCGGCGAGCAAGCCGTTCTCTGCGGCGGCACGGTCGAGCTGATCAAGGCCGGTTACGAGACGCTGGTGGAGGCCGGCTACGCGCCGGAGATGGCCTACTTCGAGTGCCTGCACGAGCTGAAGTTGATCGTGGACCTGATCTACGAAGGCGGCATCGCCAACATGAACTACTCGATCTCGAACAACGCCGAGTACGGTGAGTACGTGTCCGGTCCCCGTGTCGTGACGAGTGAGACCAAGAAGGCCATGAAGCAGATCCTCACCGACATCCAGACCGGCGAGTACGCCAAGAGCTTCATCCTGGAAAACCGTGCCGGCGCGCCGACGCTGCTGTCGCGGCGCCGCTTGACCTCGGAGCATTCCATCGAGGTGGTGGGCGACAAGCTGCGCGCCATGATGCCGTGGATCAAGGCCAACAAGCTGGTGGACCGCAGTCGGAACTGATGTTGGGGCTATCCTCCGCGGCATGAACGACGACACGCCCCCCCCGGTGGCAGACGATGTGATGCCTCGGAGGTGCGGCGCCCGCGGCGCAAGGGCATCTACATCCTGCCCAACGCCATCACGCTGGCGGCGCTGTTTTCGGGCTTTTACGCGATCGTCATGGCGATGAACGGCCGCTTCGAGGCGGCCGTCATCGGCATCTTCTGCTCGGCCATTCTCGACAGCCTGGACGGCCGTGTGGCGCGCATGACCAATTCGCAGAGCGCGTTTGGCGAGCAGATGGACAGCCTGTGCGACATGGTCAGCTTCGGCGCGGCGCCGGCGCTCATCATCTACATCTGGGGCTTGAAGGACCTGGGCAAGGCGGGCTGGATTCCGGCCTTTGTTTACGTGGCCGGCGCGGCCCTGCGGCTGGCGCGCTTCAACGTCAACATCGGTGTGGTGGACAAGCGCTTCTTCCAAGGCCTGCCCAGCCCAGCCGCGGCGGCCTTGGTGATGAGTTTGATCTGGGTCATGGACGACGCCGGCTTTCGTGGCGTGACCAAGATCGATTGGTTGGCCTGGACGGCCTTTGGCGTGACGCTGTATGCCGGCCTGTCGATGGTGACCAACGCACCCTTCTACAGCTTCAAGGTCGTGGGCGGCAAGCGCACCGTGCCTTTTGCGGTGATCGTGGCCATTGCCCTGGGCATTGCCATCATCAATGTCGACCCGCCCATCGTGTTGTTCGTGCTGTTCTGCGCTTACGGCTTGTCGGGCTACGTGGTCTACGCCTGGCGCAAGTTCAAGGGTCGGCCTGTCAGCGTGATCTCGATGTCGACCGACGAGCCCGACGAGCGCGACCTGCATCGCTGAAAAGCTGCGTGCTATATTGCAACGCATGAACACGAGCCACCTCCCGATCGCGCTGGCCCTGCTAGGAAAGCTGCGGGTGCGCTGATCGTCTTCGTTTTCGCCTCTCTTCGATCAACGGCCCGCCAGCGCAACGCAGCGGGCCGTTTTCATTTCCAAGCTGCGTGGCAACCACCCAACCCCGCGAAGGCATCACCATGACCGACAAGCTCATCATCTTCGACACCACCTTGCGTGACGGCGAACAGTCGCCCGGCGCTTCGATGACGCGCGACGAGAAGCTGCGCATCGCGCGCCAGCTCGAGCGGCTGCGGGTCGATGTGATAGAGGCCGGCTTTGCGGCGTCCAGCCCGGGCGACTTCGCTGCCGTGAAGGCCATTGCCGACGCCGTGCGCGAGACCAGCGTGTGTTCACTGGCGCGCGCCAACGACCGCGACATCAGCCGCGCCGCCGAGGCCCTGCAAGGTGCGGCGCGACCCCGCATCCACACCTTCATCGCCACCTCGGTGCTGCACATGGAGAAGAAGCTGCGCATGACACCCGACCAGGTGCACGAGCAGGCGCGACAAGCGGTGCGCTTTGCCCGCAACCTGTGTGGCGATGTCGAGTTTTCGCCCGAAGACGGGTACCGCTCCGAGCCCGACTTTCTGTGTCGGGTGCTCGAGACCGCGATCAACGAAGGTGCCACCACCATCAACATTCCCGACACCGTGGGCTACGCCGTGCCGGAGCTCTTTGGCGAGTTCATCCGCATGCTGCGTGAACGTGTGCCCAACGCCGACAAGGCGGTGTGGAGCGTGCACTGCCACAACGATTTGGGCATGGCGGTGGCCAACTCGCTGGCCGGCGTGATGATCGGCGGCGCGCGCCAGGTGGAATGCACCATCAACGGCCTGGGCGAGCGTGCCGGCAATTGTTCGCTCGAAGAAGTTGTGATGGCGGTCCGCACACGCAAGGACTACTTCAAGCTGCAGATGGGCATCGATGCCACGCAGATCGTGCCGGCCTCGCGCATGGTCAGCCAGACCACCGGCTTCGTGGTGCAGCCCAACAAGGCCGTGGTGGGCGCCAACGCCTTTGCGCACGCCAGCGGCATCCACCAGGACGGCGTGCTCAAGGCGCGCGACACCTACGAGATCATGCGTGCCGAAGACGTGGGCTGGGCAGCCAACAAGATCGTGCTGGGCAAGCTGTCGGGCCGAAACGCCTTCAAGCAGCGCTTGCAGGCACTGGGCATCTCACTGGAATCCGAAGCCGAAGTCAACGCCGCCTTCGC
>JANOLY010000565.1:0-2555 GCA_031420055.1 Burkholderiales bacterium
GCTTCGGCCTGGTGCCGCCCCGGCAACTGCCCAGGGGACACCCGAAGCGCCAGCAACGCTTCGACCTGAAGACCATGCGGCTGCTCGCCGCCGGCCCCGGCGAAGTCGATGGCTGCGGCGACGAATCTGCCAAGTGGTCGCTCGGCGCCGGCGCCCCGGGCCTGACCATCCGGCTGCGCTGCCGTGCCCCCGACGGCGACGCGGCTGCTCACCCGGACCTGACCCTTTTCGTGGGCAGCGACGACGAGTGGGTGGTCTTCAGCCGCAGCGGTTACTACAACGCCAGTGCTCGGGGGGACCAGCACTTCGGCTACCACATCAACCGCGGCCCCGGACGCGAGGCCCTGTTCCTGCCCAGCGACCGGTTCAGGGCGCTGTTCTACCGCCGCGACTTCATCCGCGCCATCGTCCAGCACGGCAGCGAAGGCCGCGCGCGGGCGCAAGGGGTGGACATAGCGGCCGTGGACGTGACCGAGGTGCTGCCGCCCATCGTCGAGTTCGCGTCCGGCCGCCCCCTGGTTCGCGGCGGCAGCGTGACGCTGCGCTTCACGGTCGATTCGCCGTGCCCGGGCATCAACCCGGTCCAGCGGGTCTGGATGCTCCAAAACGAACGCTTCGCCTGGGCTGCGCCACACGTATCTGCCACCGGACAGTACAAGGTGACGCGGCCGCTGCGGCCTGGCGTCAACACCTTCAAGCTGTTCGCCGAGGGTCCGCGTTCGCGCTCGCTGCCCGTAACGCACACCGTGCAGGGGCCGGCAGCAGACCCGGCCGACATCAGCACCGACACGCTGCCCGGCAACCTGTACTTGCTGTGTGTGGGGGTGTCTCAGTTTGCCGCTGCCGGCAGCGCGGCGGCGGCCCACTTCAAGCCGCTGAAGTTTGCGCACCACGACGCCATCGCCGTGCACAACGCCCTGGGCAAAGGCCGCTACAGCAGCCGGGTCGACAAGCGCGTGCCCTTCACCAACAAGGCTTTCAAGGCGGTGCATGCCCGCCTGCTGCTCGACGAGCAGGCGAGCAAGGCACGCATCCTGGCGGAGTTGCAGGCCTTGTGCGCGCAGATCCAGGCGCGCGAGAAAACCCACCGCGCCGAACGCGACGTGCTGTTCGTTTTTCTGTCCGGCCACGGCGTGCGCATGAAGGGCTCGGCCGAGCTGTACTTCTGGAACCACGACCTCGACCCCCGCCCCGACACGCTGGCCGACACCGGCCTGTCGCTGATCGAACTCGGCGAAGTGGCCACCGCCGTGCCGGCCGAAGTGGTCATCGCCATGGACGCCTGCCATTCCGCCATGGCGGGTGCCAACGCGCTGGCGGGGATCAACGCCGAGGAACTGGCCCGGCGCATGCACGCCGTGAACGAGCGCGGCATCTACGTCATGAACGCCGCGCGCAGTGAAGAGCTGGCCTTCGAGGACAGCGCCCAGGGCCACGGCTTCTTCACCCGCGCCTTGCTCACCGCCCTGCGGCTGGAAAAGTCCCTGGTGACTGAACAGGCCGGCGGCAAGGAACGCGCGTTGAGCATGCTGGGCCTGATCGCGGCCGTGCAAGAACTGGTGCCCTTCTTCACCACGAAAACGCAGACCTCCGTCTTTCGCATGTATGGCGACTTGCTGCCCTTGACGATCTACAAACGCTAGGCGCTGCGGGCCTTGCACCGGGCGGTATCGTCTTGTAACCTGCGGCCGTTCAACCACCGAAGGACAAGACTCATGGCCACGAAAAAGGCGCCCGCCAAGTCAGCACCCGTCAAGAAGACGGCCGCGAAAGCAGCCCCCGCCAAGGCGGCCAAGGCCGCCAAGTCGAGCAAAGGCATCGGCAAACCGGTGGCCATTGCCAAAGGCGAGCCCGGCAAGGGCGGCAACGACATCGTCTCGGCCTAGAGCACCGGCAGCCCGCCTGGCGGGCAGTCGCAGCGGGCTCGGCCCCGACCCGCCGGGCGCGGGCCAGAATCGCAGCCATGGAACTGCGCCAGCTGCGTTACTTCGTGCGTGTGGCCGAGCTCGGCAGCATGGGCCGTGCGGCGGCCGATCTGGGCCTGGTCACCTCGGCGCTCAGCCAGCAAATCAGCCGCCTGGAAGGTGAGCTGTCGACCAGGCTGCTGGTGCGCAGCGCGGCCGGCGTGACGCCCACCGACGCCGGCCTGGCCTTTCTGCGCCAAGCCCAATTGGCGCTGCGCCATGCCGACGACGCCGTGCGCGCGGCGCAGCAAGAGCGTTTGTCGGGGCATGTCAGCGTGGGCCTGGCGCCAACCACTGGCGCGGTGCTGGGCCTGCCGCTGATGCTGGCCATGCGTGAACGCTACCCTGCCGTGCGTTTGCACCTGGTGGAAAGCCTGTCAGGCCACTTGAGCGACATGCTCAACGCGCGCCGGCTTGACCTGGCGGTGCTGTTCCGCGCTGACGATGCGCGCCGCTGGAGTGTTATGCCGCTGCTGCACGAAAAGCTGTTTGTCATCGGCGCGCCCGGCCTGCCCGGCCTGGTGCCCGGTGGGCGCATCCGGCTCAAATCGCTGCTCGGGCTGCCGCTGATCCTGCCCACCGGGCCGCACG
>JANOLY010000566.1:0-9392 GCA_031420055.1 Burkholderiales bacterium
GGGCGCATGAACAACGGCGTGGCGGCGGTGGTGGTGGGCAACGGCTACGTGAACACCAGCACCGGCCGCGCCACGCTGTTCATCATCAACGCCGACACCGGCGCGTTGATCCGCGAGATCGACACCGCCAGCGGCAGCACCGGCAGCCCGAACGGCCTGTCCACCGCCACGCTGGTGGACACCGACGGCGACGGGAAGGTGGACCACGCCTACGCCGGCGACATCGACGGCAACCTCTGGGCCTTCGACCTGCGCAGCGCCACACCCGCCAGCTGGACGGTGAGCAAGCTGCACACCACCTCGCCGGCCCAGGCCATCACCACAGCGCCCGTTGTGGCCAAGCACCCCCTGGGAGGACACATGGTGATGATCGCCACCGGCCGTGTGCTGACCGCGGGCGACGAAGGCGACGCCGCCGCGCACTTTGTCTACGGCCTCTGGCAAGGCGCGCCCGCCGCCAACACGAGCTGGCTGGACCAGACCATCACCGAGCTGGGCGCCGGCACCCAGCGGCTGCGCCGCGTGAGCAACAACGCGCCCAACTGGGCCTCGGGCGGCCACCGTGGCTGGCGTTTGACACTGGGTGCGGGTGAACGCGTGGTCGGCGAGGCGCCGTTTGTCATCGACGACCGCCTGTACTTCACCACCACCAACCCGACCGTGGCCGCCGCCACCGACGGCCAGGCCCGTGGCAGCAACTGGCTGATGGAGGTCAACTTCCTCAGCGGCGGCAGCCCGCCCACGGCCATCTTCGACATCAACGAAGACGGCGTCATCAACCAGGCCGACAACCAAGGCGGTGGTGTCATCGTCGGCAAGTTCCTGGGCGCGGGCATCGCCTCGCAGCCCGTGCTGGCCGACCTGGCGGCCTTCAGCGTGACGCTGTTCAACCAGCAAAGCGATCTGGACTACAGCCTGCCCACCGACAGCAGTACCGACAAGGGTGTCTCCGGCGGGCACTTTGACGTGGACGTGTATGGTGTCTCGGGCAACACATTCTTGAACCTGAAGCACACCCACGAGTACGACGACAAGTACGACGTGACGGGCGTGAACTTCTTGAATGCCAGCGATGCCACCTACAACCTCAGCAACCGCATCTCCAGCCTCAACCAGGACTTCAAGGTGCTGGTGGCCAACCAGTACCTGAACCCCGCATCGACTTTGTCGGTCGGCGGTGGCAGCTACGTCAGCGTCAAGGACTACGGCGGTCTGACCACCGCCGCCAGCGCCGCCGCGGCGCTGGCCAGCCTGCCCAGCTACAACCGTGGCAACGTCAATACGCTGGCCTGGAAGCTGCCGCTGGACGGTTTCAAGTCCAAGAACTGGTGGGGCGACGGCACCGCGCCGAGGGCGGGTCTGATTCCCACCCAGACCGGCTGCGTGAAGTCGGTCAACAGCGACGGCGGCGACCCCACGCCCGGCCCCAACGGCGAGCGCCACAACGGTGCCCTCACCATCCAGATCATCAAGGCCAATACGCCGGACACGGACATCGAAATGAACTGGGTGGCAGGCGGCGCCAAGTACGGCTGGCGCCTGAAGAAGTCGGCCATGGCTTCTCGCCTGCACGCCGAGTACACGATGTTCTGGCACCACGGCAACGGCAAGTGCTACGGCGACGCCGGTTGGGTGGCCAACGCCCCTGAGGACGTGGCCGCTTCCAGCTCCAGGGCCAGCACCCGACCCGCCGGTACTGCCGACCCGAGCGACGGCGCCTTCGTCGCCGCGCCGGCGGGCGTGACGGTGAACGGCACCACCACCACCGTCAATGGCAACGTCACCACCATCGTCGTCACCTACTCCGACAGCAAGACCGAGACCACGGTGATCACGGACAACAGCAACGGCACCGAATCGGTGACCATGACCGACCGCGCGGGCACCAGCAGCACCACCACGCGCATGTCCTCGGGCTCGCTGGGGCAGGCCAACGAAGAGGTGCTGCAAGGCTCGCGACGGCTGAACTGGCGCGAACTGGTGCGGCCATGATGCCGGCCCTGAAACACCCGTCGGCGCGTGGCTTCACCTTGGTGGAGTTGATGGTCACCGTGGCCGTGCTGGGCATTTTGATGAGCGTGGCGCTGCCTTCGTACCTGGACAGCGTGCGCAAGGGGCGGCGCGCCGACGCGCAGTCGGTGCTGCTCGAGGCCTCGCAGTTCATGGAGCGCTTTGCCACCGAAAACCTGCGCTTCGACCAGTCCCGCGCCGGTGTGGCCGTGGCCCTGCCCACCACGCTGGCCAGCGCCCCCAAGCACGGTGCGACCAAGTTCTACACGATCTCGCTGCAGGCCGTGGCGCAGAACAGCTTCACCCTGCGCGCTGTGCCACAGGGCAGCATGGCCAACGACAGCTGCGGCACCATGACCCTGACCGACACCGGGGTCAAGGGCGGCGCACTGAGCACCTGCTGGGCCCGCTGACCGCGCTGCCGACCGGGGCGAAAGACGCCGCCAGCCACGCCACAGGACACGCCACAAGACAGGCCGCGCTGTCCATGACGGGCGCTGGGAACCTGGGCCGCGCGGGGCGTGTCATATGATGCATGTCCATGTCCGAACAGCGCATCCAGCAGCAATTCTTCGAGAGCGCTGACCTCCAGTACCAGTCGGCCGAAACACTCGCCCGGCCCATCGCGCAAGCGGCCACGGCCCTGCATGGCGCACTCACCGGCGGCGGCAAGGTGATGGTCTGCGGCAGTGGCGCCGGGGCCGTGCTGGCGCTGCATCTGGCACAGCTTTTCGTGACGCGTTTCGAGCGCGAACGCCCACCGCTGGCGGCCCTGGCCCTGGGTGCCAACGCGGCCCAGCAGGTGCGGGCACTGGGCCTGCCGGGTGACGTGTTGGTGGTCATCGACGACGGCGAGGGCGAAAGCACGCCGGCCATCACGGCCGCGCAGGACAAGGACATGACTTTGGTGGTGCTGGCCGGCCACGGCGCCAGTGCGCTGCACGAACTGCTGGCCGAGACCGACGTGCTGATCACCGTGCCGGCCGAGCGCAGTGCCCGCGTCACCGAGCTGCAACTGCTGGTGCTGCATTGCCTGTGCGACGCGGTGGACTTTCAACTGATGGGGGAACTAGACCCGTGACCAAAATCTCTTGCGCTCGCGCATACACGCACAGCGTCGCACTGACCGTGCTCGCCGCCGCCCTCTCAGGTTGCGCCCCGCTGCTGCTGGGAGGTGCCATGGTGGGCGGCGGCCTGGTCATCACCGACCGCCGCACCACCGGCATCCAGATCGAGGACCAGGCCATTGAATTCAAGGCCGCGGCGCGCGTGCGCGAGCTGGCCACGCTGGGGCGCGTGGACGCCGTCAGCTACAACCGCGTCGTGCTGCTCACCGGCGAAGTACCGGCCGCGGCCGACCGCGCCGCTGTCGAGCGCGCCGTGGCGGCGGTGGAGAACGTGCGCTCGGTGGTCAATGAGTTGGCGCTGGGCGAGCGGCCCTCGCTGGCGGCGCGTTCCAACGACGCGGTGCTGGCCGGCAAGGTCAAGGCCACGCTGGTCGACGCCAAGGATGTGCAGGCCAACGCCTACAAGGTGGTGGCCGACCGCGGCGTGGTCTACCTGATGGGCCGGGTCACCGAACGCGAAGCCCAGCGCGGCACCGACATCGCGCGCTCGGTGTCGGGCGTGCACAAGGTGGTGCGGGTGTTCGAGATCCTCACCGAGGCCGAACTCGCCGCCCTGGGCACGAGCGCGGCACCGCGCTAAGCCGCGCGCGCGCCTGCGGCGCTACTTCAGCCGCCGGATCAGACTGGACGTGTCCCAGCGCCCACCGCCCACAGCCTGCAGCTCGGCGTAGAACTGGTCCACCAGCGCCGTGGCGGGCAACTGGGCGCCGTTGCGCCGCGCCTCGGCCAGCACCAGGCCCAGGTCCTTGCGCATCCAGTCCACCGCAAAGCCGAAGTCGAAACGGTCGTCCACCATGGTTTTGCCGCGGTTGTCCAGCTGCCAGCTTTGCGCTGCGCCCTTGCCTATCACGTCCAGCACCTGGCGCATGTTCAGCCCGGCGCGCTGGCCGAATGCCAAGGCTTCGGCCAGGCCCTGCACCAAGCCGGCGATCGCTACCTGGTTGACCATCTTGGCCAGCTGGCCCGAGCCGCTGGGGCCCAGCAGTGTGACGGCACGGGCAAAGGCCAGAGCCGCCGGCTGAATGTCGGCAAAAGGCGCCGCGTCGCCGCCGCACATGACGGTGAGTGCGCCGTTGACGGCGCCGGCCTGGCCGCCTGAGACGGGTGCGTCGATGAAGTGCAGTCCGCGCGCCCGTGCCTCGCGGTGCAGCTCACGTGCCACCTCGGCCGAGGCCGTGGTGTGGTCGACAAACACCGCGCCGGGTGCCATGCCACCAAAGGCGCCCTCAGCGCCCAGGGTGACGGCGCGCAGGTCGTCGTCGTTGCCCACGCAGGCGAACACGACCTCGGCGCCTTGTGCCGCAGCCGCCGGTGTGGTGGCGGCCGCGCCGCCGTGCTCGTCCACCCAGGCCAGCGCCTTGGATGCCGTGCGGTTGTAGACGGTGACGCCATGCCCGGCGCGCACCAGGTGCCCGGCCATGGGATGGCCCATCACGCCCAGGCCCAGAAAGGCGCAGCGGCGAGGCGATGTTGATTCGTAGGTTCGAGTGTTCATGGCGCCAATGCTGCCATGTTTGGCGCCGTCGCCACCTCTACCCCGGCCCGCTGCCGCCGTGCGGGACAGCCAGCCCGGCCTTCAGACCACCCGCATGTTCTCGGTGCCGGCGCTCAGGTCGGGGTTGCGGGCGCGCTGACTGCGCAGCTTGATCTGCAGGCGCAGGTCGTTGAGCGAGTCGGCATTGCGCAGCGCGTCTTCAATCGATATGACGTTGGCCTCGTAGAGGTCGAACAGCGCCTGGTCGAAAGTCTGCATGCCTTGCTCGCGAGAGCGTTTCATCAGCTCCTTGATCTCGCTGACCTCGCCCTTGAAGATCAGGTCGCTGACCAGCGGCGTGTTGAGCAATATCTCCACCGCGGCGACCCGGCCGCGGCCTTCCTGGCGCGGCATCAGGCGCTGGCTGACGAGGGCCTTGATGTTCAGCGACAGGTCCATCAGCAACTGCTGGCGCCGCTCTTCGGGGAAGAAGTTGATGATGCGGTCCAGCGCCTGGTTGGCGCTGTTGGCGTGCAGCGTGGCCAGGCACAGGTGGCCGGTCTCGGCGAAAGCCACGGCGTGCTCCATCGTCTCGCGGTCGCGCAGCTCGCCCATCAAGATGACGTCAGGCGCCTGGCGCAGCGTGTTCTTCAGCGCCGCTTCCCAGCCGTCGGTGTCGATGCCCACTTCGCGCTGGGTGACGATACAGTTCTTGTGCGCATGCACGAACTCCACCGGGTCCTCGATGGTGATGATGTGGCCGAAGGAGTGTTCGTTGCGGTGGTCGACCATGGCCGCCAGCGAGGTGCTCTTGCCCGAGCCCGTGGCGCCGACGAAGATCACCAAGCCGCGCTTGGACATCGCCACGTCCTTCAGGATCTTGGGCATGCCCAGGCCGTCCAGCGTGGGCAACACCTGGGCAATGGTGCGGCAGACCAGGCCCACCTGGCCTTGCTGGATGAAGGCGTTGACGCGAAAGCGCCCTATGCCGTGCGGCGAGATCGCGAAGTTGCACTCCTTGGTGCGTTCAAACTCGGCGGCCTGCTTGTCGTTCATCACCGCGCGCGCCAGCGCCATGGTGTGCATGCCGTTCAAGGGTTGCGGTGACACCTTGGTGACCTTGCCGTCGACCTTGATGGCCGGCGGGAAGTCGCAGGTCAGGAACAGGTCGGAGCCGTTGCGGCTGATCATCAGCCGCAGCAGGTCGTTGATGAACTTCGATGCCTGGTCTCTTTCCATGAAGAATCCTCAAAGTGGAAGCTGGGCCGCGATCACCCGCGACCAAGCTTCCCGCCGCGGAACCGGCTCTGCCGGGCCGCTGGCGGACGGCCCCCGTGGGGGGTAGCGAGCGCCAGCGAGCTTGGGGGCACCATTTACCCCGGGAAATTCTCTGGAATCTTGGCCTTGGACCGCGCCTCGGCCGGTGAGATGAGATTGCGCCGCACCAGATCGGCCAGGTTCTGGTCCAGCGTCTGCATGCCCAGGCTCTGGCCGGTCTGGATGCTGGAGTACATCTGCGCGATTTTGTTCTCGCGGATCAGGTTGCGGATGGCGCTGGTGCCCAGCATGATTTCGTGCGCAGCCACGCGGCCCGAGCCGTCCTTGAGCTTGCACAGGCTTTGCGAGACCACGGCCACCAGAGATTCCGACAACATGGCGCGCACCATGTCTTTCTCGGCCGCGGGGAAGACGTCGACCACGCGGTCCACCGTCTTGGCCGCGCTGCTGGTGTGCAGGGTGCCGAACACCAGGTGGCCAGTCTCGGCGGCCGTCAGCGCCAGGCGGATGGTTTCCAGGTCGCGCATCTCGCCCACCAGGATGGCGTCGGGGTCTTCACGCAGCGCACTGCGCAAGGCGTTGGCAAAGCTCAGCGTGTGCGGGCCCACCTCACGCTGGTTGATCAAGCACTTCTTGCTTTCGTGCACGAACTCGATCGGGTCTTCCACCGTCAGCACGTGGCCGTACTCGTTTTCGTTCAGGTGGTTGACCATCGCGGCCAGCGTGGTGCTCTTGCCCGAACCCGTGGGCCCCGTGCACAGCACCATGCCGCGTGGTTTGAGCGCCAGTTCGGCAAACACCTTGGGCGTGCCGAGTTGTTCCAGCGTGAGGATCTTGCTCGGGATGGTGCGGAACACCGCGCCCGCGCCTCTGTTCTGGTTGAACGCATTGACGCGAAAGCGCGCCAGGCCCTGGATCTCGAACGAGAAGTCGCACTCCAGCGTGTCTTCGTAGTGCTTGCGCTGCGAGTCGTTCATGATGTCGTACACCATGTCGTGGACCGACTTGTGGTCCAGCGCCTCGACATTGATGCGGCGCACATCGCCATGCACGCGGATCATCGGCGGCAGGCCGGCCGAGAGGTGCAGGTCAGAGGCCTTGTTCTTGACCGAGAAGGCCAGCAGCTGGGTGATGTCCATGGGTGATTGACAGGCGCGCGCGCTTAGAGTCCGGGGGATTATGGGCAGCATCGGAAACAACCTGCAAGAAGTGAAGCGGCGCATCGCTGCGGCCTGCGTCGCGGCCCGGCGGCCTGCCAACAGCGTCACGCTGCTGGCCGTCAGCAAGACCAAACCCGAGTCCGCCGTGCGCGAGGCGCTGGCCGCTGGCCAGCACGCCTTTGGCGAGAACTACGTGCAGGAAGGCCTGGCCAAGATCGACGCACTGGCCGACCTGCGAACGCAGCTCGAGTGGCACCTCATCGGCCCGCTGCAGAGCAACAAGACCCGCGCCGTGGCCGAGGCCTTTGACTGGGTGCATTCGGTCGACCGCCTGAAGATCGCCGAACGCCTGGCGGCCCAGCGCCCGGCCGGCCTGCCCCCGCTGAACGTGTGCCTGCAGGTCAACATCAGCGGCGAGGCCAGCAAGAGCGGCATGTCGGTGCTGGAGCTGCCCGCCGTGGCGCGCGCGGTGCGGACGCTGCCCGGGCTGCGCCTGCGCGGGCTGATGGCCATCCCCGAACCCAGCGACGACGCAGCGACCCAGCACGCGTCCCACCGCGCACTGCGCGAATTGCTGGCCGCGCTGAACGCACAGGGGCAGGCGCTGGACACCTTGTCCATGGGCATGAGCGACGACCTGGAAGCTGCCGTGGCCGAGGGCGCCACGCTGGTGCGGGTGGGCAGCGCCGTGTTCGGGGCGCGAGGCTGACCGACGGCGCCGCCGTGCGCTCGCTCCGATCGTGTGAACAATGCCATGAAGTCCTGCCAAACCGGTTTGTGACACCTGGTTACGGCGGGTGGGCCAAGGCAGAATGGCTCTATCCCGAGACGCAGGGGTGACGATCAAGTCGGCTGCGGAAATCGGAAAACCGCGCGGGGGTGGCCCAGAGCCAACCGCAGCGAGTCAAGAAATCAATCTTCCGGCGGTACCCGCGCGGTCCGCCCCTCGACACCCAGAGGATCCGACATGGACAAGTCCCACCGTTTCATCATCCTGATCGAGCGTTCCGCCGAGCCCGCGGCGCTGCACTGGCTCAAGGCCGCTGCGGCGCTGCTCGTCTCCGCCTCGTTGCTGTTCGTGGCGCCTTCGTTGCGCGCGCAGACCGCGGCCAGCAAGATCGCCCCCGACCTGCAACAGATGATCGCCGCCGCCAGCACGCCCAAGACGAACTGGGCCAAGGATGTGAGCGGCGTGCGCTATGTCAAGGCGCTGGTCATCAGCAACAGCACCGACCCCGACCTCACCGACCTGCGCGCTGCCGTCATGGCAAGCGGCGGCTCGGTCTATCTGCGCTACTTGTCGGTGAGCGCGCTGTCGGTGTTGCTGCCGGCCAACCAGGTGGCCAGCCTGGCCGCGCGCAGCGACGTGCAGGGCATCTCGCCCAACCGCATGACGGCGCGCAGCGCCAGCCTGCTGGAGATGTCCACCGGCGTGACCGGCGTACGCGCGGCCAACGGCAACTCGATCACTGGCCTGAATGGCGCCGGCGTCGGCATCGCCGTGCTCGACAGCGGCGTGATGGCCAGCCACAAGATCTTCGGCAACGGCAACAAGTCGCGCCTGGCGCGCGCGGTCGACTTCCAGAAGGTCGGCGATGCCACCGCCGTCGGCGCCAAGGACTGGAGGCCGGGTATCGACTCCTCGGCTTCGTTGTACCCCGGCAGCAAGACGATGGCCAACTACGAGTCGAAGATCGCCAACGACGGCGGCAACTTCAGCGACAGCTACGGCCATGGCACCCACGTGGCCTCGGTGGCCGCCGGCAACGGCATGCTGCTGGGCGTGGACGTCACCGGCGTCGCCCCCGGCGCCACTGTCTACGACGTCAAGGTGCTCGGCAGCGATGGTTACGGCCAGGTCAGCGACGTGCTGGCGGCGATCGACTGGGTGATCTACCACGCCAAGGAATACAACATCCGCGTGATGAATCTCAGCCTGGCTGCTGATTCGACCGAGAGCTACCTGACCGACCCGCTGTGCCGTGCCGTGCGCAGCGCCGCCGCCGCCGGCATCACCGTGGTGGTGGCCGCCGGCAACTTCGGCAAGTCCGGTGCCAGGGGCGAAGCCTACGGCAGCATCGGCTCGCCCGGCAACGACCCCAGCGTCATCACCGTCGGCTCGGCCAACACGAAGGGCACCGCGGCGCGCAGCGACGACGTCATCAACACCTTCAGCTCGCGCGGCCCCACGCGCGGCGGCAACGAAGACGCGGGTGGCGTGCGCCGGCCCGACAACCTGCTCAAGCCCGACCTCGTGGCGCCGGGCAACAAGGTGCTGGGCGCGATGGCCACCGACAATGGCGGCAACAAGTGGGGTTGGCTGGCGGCCAACTACGGCGCGCT
>JANOLY010000567.1:0-3688 GCA_031420055.1 Burkholderiales bacterium
TACAAAGCGCACCAGACCCCCGTCACGGTGACGGTGAACGAGAAAGACTGTTCGTTCCAGTTCAACCCGACCGGCACCGTCAAGTTCACGTCCTCCTGCGACATCGCCAAGGCGCAGTTGGCGCGGACCTCGGTGAACTACGACACCGTGGAAGGCGCAGCCCTCGGCACGCTGGCCGTGGTGAAGGTCGGCGAAACGGTCATCCCGTCGTATGACGCAGGCAAGCTGACGGGTGACGATCTGAAGAAGGCCAAGGCCAGCTTCGACTCGACCCTGAATGCAGCGCTGAAGCAAGCCGGTTACCCCATGGTGCCGGCCGACAACACGACCATCGCCAAGGCTCAGAACTTCGTCGATATCTTCACGGCGCAGAAACTCACGATCATCTTGATCCTGACCTACCTCGTGATCCTGGTGACGATGGTCTACGGCCCGATCGCCGCCATGCTGGTTGAACTGTTCCCGACCCGCATCCGCTACTCCGGTCTGTCGCTGCCGTATCACATCGGCAACGGCTGGTTCGGTGGTCTGATGCCGGCAACTGCTTTTGCGATCTCGGCCCAGACCGGTAACATCTACTCGGGCCTGTGGTATGCCATCGTGATTGCCGTCATGACGGTGATCGTCGGCACGCTGTTCGTGCCGGGTGGAACCCACAAGAAAGACATCTTCGCGGGTGACAGCGACAAGTAAGTCCATGTAGGCACATGGCAATGGCCGGGCCGGGGTCTCCTAGAGTCCCCGGCCCGTTTCGTTTGTGGCCAAGGAGATAACTGTTTTGATCGATCTCGTGCTTTCGCAACTGACCGACCTGTTCCGCATCGGGCTGATCATTGGCCTGGTGTACACGATGCACAGAACCGCCGCCGTGACGGGGCGCGTGTTGCCACTGGTCCTGGGGGTGGTGTTTGTGGCGGTGATGCTGCCGGCCACGATGCCCAGCACAACGGTGAGCTTCACCGACGCCATCCTGGCGGGGCTGGTCTCCAACACGATCATCTTGGTGCCCGTGCTGGCACTGGCTGCGTTCATCGCACGAAAGCGGCGCTGAGCGCCCTTGCACGGGGTTCGTGTCATGGTCTGGTGGACGGGGCACACCAGCGCGGCGGTGATGGTCACCCTGGCATGCCAACGACCATGAAAGCGACCCCCCGCAATGCGCGCAACGGACCAGCTGCAAGTCAACGAAAACCGTCTCTGGGAGCGCCTGATGGCGCTGGCCCGCATCGGCGCCACCGACAAGGGCGGTGTCTGCCGACTCGCGCTGAGCGAGCTGGACCGCCAGGCCCGCGAGCGGTTCAAACACTGGGCGCAGGAACTGGGCTGCTGCGTGCGCACCGACGCCATCGGTAAGCTCTTCGCGCGCCGCGCCGGGGCCGACGACAGCCTGCCCGCCGTGGCCACCGGCAGCCACATCGACACCCAGCCCACGGGCGGCAAGTTCGACGGCAACTACGGCGTGCTGGCGGAGCTGGAGGTGCTGCACACGCTGGCTGATGCAGGCATCACCACCCGCGCGCCGCTGGAGGTGTGCGTGTGGACCAACGAAGCGGGCTCGCGCTTCGTGCCGGTGATGATGGGCTCGGGCGTGTATGCCGGCGCCTTCACCCTGGCCCACGCCCTGGCCGCGACAGACGCCCAGGGCACCAGCGTGCTGCAGGCCACGGGCCAGGCGGGCAGCGCGCCCGCCGCCGTGGCCGACGGCGCACCGCGCTTCGCGGCCTACTTCGAGGCCCACATCGAGCAAGGCCCGGTGCTGGAAGACGCCGGGCGCACCATCGGCGCCGTCACCGGCGCGCTGGGCCAGCGCTGGTACGACGTGCAGGTGTCGGGCATGGAAGCCCACGCCGGCCCCACCCCCATGGCCCTGCGGCGCGACGCGCTGCTGCCTGCGGCCACGCTGGTGCAGCGTGTCAACGAACTGGCGCTGGCCGAGCAACCCCACGGGTGGTGTACTTCCCACCGCAACCCTTCGAAGCGGCGCTGGTCGACGCCGTGCGCCAAGGCGCCCAACACCACGGGCTGTCGGTGATGGATGTTGTCAGCGGCGCCGGCCACGACGCCGTCTACGTGGCGCGCACGGCGCCGGCCGCGATGATCTTCGTGCCCTGCAAGGACGGCATCTCGCACAACGAGATCGAAGACGCCCAGCCCGCCGACCTGGCCGCTGGCGCCAACGTGCTGCTGCACGCCATGCTGGCGCGTGCCGGCGCGGTGTGAGCGCGCCGGGCCGCTGCCAAGCGCTCATCGCGCAGCGCGAAGCGCGCCGGGTGGTCCGGTGAGCGACATCTGTTCACTGTCGGCCGCCGCCACCGGCGCGGCCCTGGGCCTGGGCCTGATCGTGGCCATCGGTGCGCAAAACGCCTTTGTGCTGCGCCAGGGCCTGCGCCGCGAGCACGTGGGCCCCGTCGTCACCCTGTGCGCCCTGTGCGACGCCGTGCTGATGACCGCAGGCGTGGCCGGCCTGGCCCGGTTGCTGGGGCCGCGGCCGGCCCTGGCTTGGTGGTTGACAGCCGGCGGCGTCGTCTTCCTGGCCGCCTACAGCCTGCGCGCCTTGTGGCGCGCGGCCCACCCGGGCAGCCTTCAGGCCGCCGCCGCACAACCGGGCTTGAGCGTCTGGCAAGCGCTGGCCCAGGCAGCCGCCTTCACCCTGCTGAACCCGCATGTGTACCTTGACACCGTGGTGTTGGTGGGCAGCGTCGGCGCGCAACAGGGCGACGCCCGCTGGTGGTTTGCGGCCGGTGCTTCGGCCAGCAGCGTGCTGTGGTTCAGCGCGCTAGGCTATGGCGCGCGCTGGCTGGCCCCGCTGTTCGCCCGCCCGCGTGCGTGGCAGGTGTTGGACGTCTTCATCGGCCTGACCATGGCAGTGCTGGCCGCGCTGCTGGCGCTGCGGCTGGTGCCGGACTGACGTGGCGCCGGCGCCGTCGCGTGAAGACCCGCGCGACGCGCGCGACGCTTACTCCGCAGTGACTTTGGCGTCCTTGATCAGCTGTGCCCAGCGGTCGTAGTCCTTCTTCAGCCAGTCGCGGTACTCGTCTGGCGTCGAGCCGACGACCACCGCGCCCAGCGCGCGCAGCTTCTCCTGGATCGCCGGCTTGGCCAGCGTGACGCGGATCGTGGTGCTGAGCCTGGCCAGCGCCGGCGCCGGTATGCCGGCAGGCGCCAGGAAACCGACCGGGCCGACATAGTCCTCGAAGCCGGGGAAGCCGGCTTCGGCCATGGTCGGCACGCCGGGGAAATCGGCATGGCGCTGCTTGGTGGTGATGCCAATGACCTTGAGCTGCTTGGCCGTCACGCGCTCGGCCACGCCGATCATCGGATAGAACATGAAGTCGACGCGCCCGGCCATCACTTCGGTCAGCGCCGGGGCATTGCCGCGGAAGGGAATGTGGTTCATCTTGGCGTCACCGCGTACCTCCAGCAGCGCCGCAGACAGGTGCGCCGAGCCGCCGTTGCCTGCCGAGCCGTAGGAGACTTCGCCCGGCTTGGCCTTGGCCGCCCTGACCAGGTCGGCCACGCTGGCGTAGCGCGAGTCCGACCCCACCACCAGCACCTGCGGCAGCACCTCCGCCAGGCTCACGGGTGTGAAGCTCTTCACCGGGTCGTACTTCACCTTGCCCGCGCCGAGCAGCGCGTTGACGTTGTGCGACAGCGTGTTGACGATGATCGTGTAGCCGTCGGCCGGCGC
>JANOLY010000568.1:0-21647 GCA_031420055.1 Burkholderiales bacterium
GCTGTAGCGGCCGCGCTCTTGCGCCAGCTCGGTGCTGGCCCAGTAGGCGTGGTAGCAAACGGCTTCCATGGAACGGTCGGCGAACTCCACCGCTTCGGCGCTGGCATAAGGCACACGCAACTGGTACAGGCAGTCCTGGAAACCCATGATGCCCAGCCCCACCGGGCGGTGGCGCAGGTTGCTGTCGCGCGCTTTCTTCACGGCGTAGTAATTGATGTCGATGACGTTGTCGAGCATGCGCATGGCCGTGACAGTCGTCTTCTTCAGCTTGACGTGGTCGACTTGCAGCACGCCGTCGATCACCACCAGGTGCTGGGACAGGTTGACGCTGCCCAGGTTGCACACCGCGATCTCGGTGTCGCTGGTGTTGAGCGTGATCTCGGTGCACAGGTTGGAGCTGTGCACGACGCCCACATGCTGCTGCGGGCTGCGCACGTTGCAGGCGTCCTTGAAGGTGATCCAGGGGTGGCCGGTCTCGAACAGCATCGACAGCATCTTGCGCCACAGGTCGCGCGCAGCCATGCGCTTGAAGAGCTTGATCTCGCCGCGGTCAACCTTCGCTTCGTAGCCGGTGTAGGCCTCTTCGAAGTCGCGGCCGAACTTGTCGTGCAGGTCGGGCGTGGTGCTGGGCGAGAACAGCGTCCAGCTGCCGCCTTCGACGACACGCCGCATGAACAGGTCGGGGATCCAGTTGGCGGTGTTCATGTCGTGCGTGCGCCGGCGGTCGTCGCCGGTGTTCTTGCGCAGCTCGAGAAATTCTTCCAGGTCGAGGTGCCAGCTCTCCAGGTACGCGCACACCGCGCCCTTGCGCTTGCCGCCCTGGTTGACGGCCACCGCCGTGTCGTTGACGACCTTCAGGAACGGCACCACGCCCTGGCTCTTGCCATTGGTGCCCTTGATGTAGCTGCCCAAGGCGCGCACGCGGGTCCAGTCGTTGCCCAGGCCGCCGGCGAATTTGCTGAGCAGTGCGTTTTCTTTCAGGGCTTCGTAGATGCCGTCGAGGTCGTCGGCCACGGTGGTGAGATAGCAGCTGGACAGTTGCGAGCGCCGCGTGCCGGCGTTGAACAAGGTGGGCGTGCTGGACATGAAGTCGAAGCTGGACAGCACGTTGTAGAACTCGATAGCGCGCGCCTCGCGGTCGATTTCACCCAGCGCCAGGCCCATGGCCACGCGCATGAAGAAGGCCTGCGGCATCTCGATGCGGATCTCTTCGATGTGCAGGAAGTAGCGGTCGTACAGCGTCTGCAGGCCGAGGTAGTCGAACTGCAGGTCGCGGCTGGCGTCCAGCGCCGCACCCAGACGGGCCAGGTCGAACTGCTGCAGCTTCTCGTCGAGCAACTCGGCCTGCACGCCCTTTTTGATGAATTGCGGGAAGTACTCTGCGTAGCGCGTGGTCATTTCGCCCTGGGTGACCTCGCCGCCGAGAATTTCGCGGCGGATGGTGTGCAGCAGCAGCCGTGCCGTGGCGCGGGTGTAGCTGGGGTCTTTTTCGATCAACGTGCGCGCCGCCAGGATGGCGGCCTTGTAGACCTCGTCGATGGGCACACCGTCGTACAGGTTGCGGCGCGTCTCGGCCATGATGGGCTCGGCGGTTACCTCAGCACCCAGGTCGGCGCAGGCCGACTCGACCAGGCCGCGCAGGGCATCGATGTCCAGCGGCACGCGCTGGCCGGCGTCGATCACATGCAACTCGGCGGGCCGCGCTTGTGCCGGCTTGGCCTGGCGTGACCGCTCCTGTGTGCGGCGCTCGCGGTACAGCACGTAGGCCCGGGCCACTTCATGATGGCCACTGCGCATCAGACCGAGCTCGACCTGGTCTTGGACGTCTTCGATATGGAAGGTGCCGCCACCCGGGCGCGACCGCAGCAGCGCACGCACCACGCTCTCGGTCAGGCGGTCGACCGTCTCGCGCACGCTGGCCGAGGCCGCACCCTGCGTGCCGTGCACCGCCAGAAAGGCCTTCATCAGCGCCACGGCGATCTTGTTGGGCTCGAACCCCACCACGGCGCCATTGCGCCGAATGATCTGGTAGCCGGCGTAGGCGGCTGGTGCAGCGGCAACACCGCCCGCTGCGGTCTGCGCGCGGGCGGCAATGGCGCTCTCGGGCGCGGTGGTCACGGCTGATTGCATGAGGTTCCCTTTGGTATGTTTGGCGGACTGCCTGGCACGGTGCGGCAGACCCGGTACTGGAGTTGTCTATGGCGGCGCGGCGGGTCTGGCACAGGGCCGCCGCAGGCTGCCGTCGGCGGTGGTCAACGAGCCCTGGTCAGGGGCCGCAAGGCCAGCAAACTGCGATCTTCGATTATGGCCCATGGCCACTATATCTGGGGGCTGCGGGGGGTACAAGACGCTACAGCTAGTGTGTGGGGCAGGGCAAGCCCCAATGCAGCGCCGAGCCGTTTCATGGCCGCGCGGCCAGCCTGGCGCCGGCCCCTGCGCGGCAAGCCTCACACAGACTGAGTCGGCATGCAGTGACCCTGATCAACGCTGGCTTTTCAGACCAAATCGGCCTGCGGGCCCACAAAGACAAGCCACTGCGAACGAGACCCCAGAACCCGCCTGGCAGGGCGCGCCGCAAGCGCAGCGCGCGCCTTGTGGTGCGCGCATGGCCGCGCTTCAGTCAGCGGTGTCGCCGGACTCGCCCGCCCCGTCTGTCGCACCCACACCCAGCCGGGCCATTCTGTAGCGCATCTGCCTCAGGGTCAGGCCCAGACTGGCCCCGGCGGCAGTGCGGTTGTAGCGAAAGCGGTCGAGTGCGCGCTCCAGGATGTCGCGCTCTACACCGTCCAGGTAGGTTGCCAGGTCTGCGGGCAAGGGCGCTGCTGCTGGCAGTTCTGCGGGGGCCTGTGGCAGGGGCGCCGGATCGGTGTCGCGGCCCTCTTCAACGCCGAGCAAGGCTTCGGGCAGCTCGAGGTCGGCACGCTCGATGGTGGGCCCGCCAGACAGCGCCACGGCGCGGTGCAACAGGTTCTCGAGTTCGCGCACGTTGCCTGGAAAGGCATAACGCCGCAGGTGTTCCAGCGCGCCCTGGCCCAGCATGGGCCGGGGCGAGACGCCGGCGTCGCGCGAGATGCGTTCCAGCACGATGTCGCAGATCTCGGCCAGGTCGCCCGTGTGCTCGCGAAGCGCGGGCACGGCGATGCGGATGACATTCAAGCGGTAGTACAGGTCCTGGCGGAAGCGGCCGGCATGCACCTCGCCACCCAGGTCCTTGTGGGTGGCGCTGACCAGCCGGACGTCCACCGGCAACTCGGTCACGCCGCCGACCTGGCGCACCACCCGCTCCTGAATCACGCGCAACAGCTTGGTCTGCATCAGCAAGGGCAGGTCGCCTATCTCGTCCAGGAACAGGGTGCCACCCTGCGCGGCCTGAAAAAAACCATCGCGGTCCTCATGGGCCCCCGTGAACGCACCTTTGCGCACACCGAAGAACTCCGACTCGAGCAGCGACTCGGGAATGGCGCCGCAGTTGACAGCAACGAAGGGGCGCGCGCTGCGCGGCGACACATCGTGGATCGCGCGCGCCACCAGTTCCTTGCCGGTGCCCGATTCACCTTGCACCAGCACGGGGGCCATGCTGCGTGCCACTTTCTCGACCATGCGGCGCACCTGGTTCATGGCCTCGGAGGAGCCCGCCATGCGCTGCAGCGAACGTCCCGCCGCCGCGGGCTCGCCCGCGCGCGGCTCGGCACGACGCTCGCGCGGCACCTGCGCGCTGGCCGCCGCTGGGCGCCCCAGCGCCGAGGCCACGGCAGCACGGAACTGGCGCAGATCGACCGGCTTGGTCAGGTAGTCGTAGGCACCGGCCTTGAGCGCCTCGACGGCGTTCTCGGCCGACCCGTAGGCCGTGATGACGATGCCTTTTTCGCGCCGCCCCGCATCGTCCATGCGGCGCAACAGGTCCAGGCCGTTGCCGTCGGGCAAACGCATGTCGGTGATAACGAGCTGGTAGCCGTCGGGGCCGCACGCGGTCAGCAGCGACCAGGCTTCTTCGACACTGCCGGCACATTCCACGTCATAGCCCTCGCGCACCAGCGTCAGTTCGTACAAAGTGCGCAGGTCGGGTTCGTCGTCGACGACGAGCAGGCGGGGGCTGGGGGCGGTGCTCAAGGGGTCGGGTTCGGCGGCGGTTGCAGATCGGTGGGCACGGCCCGGCGCATGCGGACCACAAACTCGTTCCTCAAGGTCTCGGTAGCCGGGCGCAGGCGGTACTCGATTTGAGCCCCGTAGCGCTCGCAGAGTTCGCGGCAAATGTACAGGCCCAAACCGGTGCCGCGGCTGCGTGTGGAGAAGAAGGGCTCGAACAGATGGCGTTCGACCTCAGGGGTGATCGGCGGGCCATCGCTCAGCACCGACAGGTCGGCACCAGCGTCTTCACGCGCGGCCACTCGCACCAACACCGACGCCGGCCGGCGGCTGGCGTGGCGCATCGCGTTTTCGAGCAGGTTGATCAGCACCCGGCGCAGATGCTCGGCGTCGAAGTTCACCGCCAGCGCCGTGGTCGCAAGGTCGATTCGCAGCGGCGCAGCCTCACCTTGCGGCACATGGGCAGTGACGAGCCAGTCCGCGACGGCTGCCGCCACCACGGCCGCGGCGTCGATGCCTTGCGCTGCCGTCGCGCCGCCGGGAGCCACTTCCATCACGTCGTCGACCAGGCGTTTGAGCCGCGCCACGTTGTCGGCCACCATCTGCAACAAGCGCTGCTGCGGCGCCGGCATGCCGTCTTCCATCAGCAGCGCATTGGCCTGCGAGATGGCGGCCAGCGGGTTGCGGATCTCGTGCGCAATGCCCGCCGACACGCGGCCCATGGCCGCCAGCTTCTCCTGTCGCAGGCGCGCTTGCGCGGTGCGCACATCCTCCAGCAACAACACGCCCAACGGCGCGCCAGGCGCCAACGCGGTGGCGCTGTCTGGCGCAACTTCATCACCTTGCAGATCGAGCGCATGCGCGTGCATGAATCGCACGCGCATGCGCACCGTGCGCACATGGCCTTGTCCGAAGTGCAGCTCCAACTCGCGTCCGGCCTCGGGCCACTCGCCGTCCATCAACGCGCGCTCCACGGCCTGGCGCAATGCCGTCCAGGCCGGCTGGTCGAGCAGATGGAAGGGCGCGGGCGGGCTCAGACCTTCGGCCACCAGCAGGCCGCGCGCTGCCGGGTTGGCCGCGCGCACACGCATTCGCTTGTCGATCACCAGCACGCCATCGGCCATCTCTTCGATCACCAACCGGTTCAGCTGCGCCTGCAAGCGCGCCAGCTCAAAGCTGCCGCGTGCCGCCTGCTCCTGCGTCGCCAGCCTGCCGGCCAACTCGCCCGCCACCAGCGCAATCACGAACAGACCCAGTCCGCCCAGTCCGGATTGCAGCAACACAGCAGCGGCGTCCGCGCCGGCCAGCGAGGCTGGCCAAGCCGCCGCGAGCAGCATCAGCGCCACACCGGCGGCTGTGCCCAGGGCCAACAGGCGGGATGTCAGCACGCCTGCCATCAACACGGGCAGAACCAGCAATGCCGCGTAAGTGAAGCTGGCACCCACGGCCAACAAGTGCATGGCAGAAAAGACCACCAGGTCCACGCCTATCGTCAGCAGCCACTGGCGACGCCGCTGCATCCGCGCGGTGTGTGGCAGGGCCAGTGAACCGAAGCGCGGCAGCAACCACAGCGTGACAGCCTGCACACCGTAGGCCACGCACAGCAGCGTGATCAGTCCGGCATGGCGCGGGGACAGCAGGCTGCCCGCCGCCTGCGCCGCCACCAGGCCGACGCCGATGGCAGCGCGCGCAGCGGCGTAGGTGCGAAAGACGCGTGCGGATGCGCTGTCCTCGGCCAGTGCCTGGTGGTCGGCACGGCGACCCATGGCCGGGCTGCCGGCCGGCACATCGCCCGCCGCCAACCAACCCGGGTCGAACAGGGAATCGGTGCCGTTGTCGTCTTCCACCGGGTCCGGATCAGAACGGCGCCGCCCTGCCGCCGCGCGCTGATTGCTGCGGCGGCGGCCGCCGTGGCGGCGCTCGGCGAATTCGTCGTTCACTGCGCGGCGCAGGCCGCCGTCAGCGCGGTCCGGCGACACGGTGATCGGCGCTGCAGTACGGCCTGCCGGCGATGTCGAAATGGGCGTCGTCCTGCGGAAAATGCACCTGGCAATGGGCGCAGGCCAGCATCACCGTCGTCGCTGGCGGCGCATCGCCCTGGGCAGGACGCGGCGGCGGCGGCGGCGGCGGCGGCGCCGACGGCGGGCCCTTCCTGTCGCGCCTGGAGCGCGTGTACACCCAGCCTACCGCCAACGTCAGCACCACGATGAGAAGCAAGAACTTCATGCCCACGGGGTGGCCTGGTCAACCCGGCGCTCGGCCGAGCAGCACTTCCAACACGAAGCGCGAACCCACGTAGGCCAGCAGCAGCAGCGCCGCACCCACATACAACCAGCGCGTGGCGCGCCGCCCGCGCCAGCCACGCAGGCGGCGGCCGAGCAGCAGGCCTGCGATGACAGCCCAGGCCAGTAGCGAGAACACCACCTTGTGGTCGCCCCAGCGCCACTGCGTCATCGTGGCCACGCCCAGCACCAACGTGGCGGTCAAGGCGACAAAGCCGGCTTGGACAAAACGAAAGGTCAACCGCTCCAACTGCAGCAAGGGCATGCCCACGGCCTGACCACGCGCTGCAACGAGTCCGCCCCCGCGCAAGCGGCGCTCGGCCGCGTCCAGCATGGTGGCATGCAGCACCGCCGCACCGAACAGACCGTAGCAGCCCACACCCAGGACAAAGTGCAGCGGCGCCAGTGCCGAGGTGTGGGGCCGGACCTCGCCCGGGAAGGCAGCGGCCAGCAACACCGCCAGGGCCCCCGCCACCGCCAGCAGCTGACGCACCGCGGGCACCGGCACCAAGCGGCTTTCCACCGTATGCACCGCAATGACCAGCCAAACCGTCATCGACAGCACCGGCCCGAAACCCAACCGCGCCCCAGGCACGTCCTGCCCCACGCCGCCGATGTCGATGACCAGCAAGACAAAGTGCAGCAACCAGCCACCGATCAGCGCCGCGACAGAAAAGCGCGCCAGCGCCGCCAGCGGCAGCATGGCCAGCAGATACAGCAGCACCGACACGGTGGCCAGCATCAGCGCGCCCCCGGGGGCCAGCATCGGCGATGCGGTCGATAGAATCATGGCGACAGTGTAATGATCAGGGCCGCCCTGCTTCGGCCCCGCCCCCACCCCATGGCCTCAGCCCTATCCGACCGCCTGACCCGGCTGGTCAAGACGATGCGCGGCCAGGCCCGCATCACCGAAAGCAACGTGCAGGACATGCTGCGCGAGGTCCGCATGGCGCTGCTCGAGGCCGACGTGGCGCTGCCCGTGGTGCGCGACTTCATTGCCCGCGTCAAGGACAAGGCGCTGGGCCAGGAAGTGGCCGGCTCGCTGAACCCCGGCCAGGCGCTGGTGGGCATCGTGCACAAGGAGCTGGCCGCGACCATGGGCGACGCGGGCCCGGAAGGGTCCGCTTCGCGTCCCGTGGCCGACCTCAACCTGGCCACGCAGCCACCGGCGGTTATCTTGATGGCCGGCCTGCAAGGAGCGGGCAAGACCACCACCACGGGCAAGCTGGCCAAGTACCTCATCGTCAAACGCAAGAAGAAGGTGCTCACGGTCTCGGCCGACGTCTATCGCCCGGCGGCCATCGAGCAGCTCAAGACCGTCACCGCACAGGCCGGCGCGGAGTGGTTCCCGTCAACACCCGAACAGAAGCCGCGCGACATCGCCCTGGCCGCGCTGGACCACGCCAAGCGCCACTACTTCGACGTGCTGCTGGTCGACACCGCCGGCCGCCTGGGCATCGACGAAGCGCTGATGGCCGAGATCACCGAGTTGCACGCTGTGCTCAAGCCGGTGGAAACGCTGTTTGTCGTCGACGCCATGCAGGGCCAGGACGCGGTGAACACGGCCAAGGCCTTCAAGGACGCGCTGCCGCTGACCGGCGTGGTGCTGACCAAGCTGGACGGCGATTCGCGCGGCGGCGCAGCGCTGTCGGTGCGCCAGATCACCGGTGCACCGATCAAGTTCGCTGGTGTGTCAGAGAAGATCGACGGCCTGGAAGTCTTTGACGCCGAGCGCCACGCCTCGCGCGTGCTGGGCATGGGCGACATCCTGGCGCTGGTCGAAGAGGTGCACAAGGGTGTGGACCTCGACGCGGCGCAGAAGTTGGCCGACAAGGTCAAGTCGGGCAGCGGTTTTGATCTCAACGACTTCCTGTCGCAGATCACGCAGATGAAGAAGATGGGCGGCCTGTCAGGCCTGATGGACAAACTGCCCAGTCAGCTCACCGCCAAAGCCGCGGGCGCCGACATGGGCAAGGCCGAGCGCGACGTGAAGCGCATGGAAGGCATGATCTGCGCCATGACCCCGCTGGAGCGGCGCAAGCCCGAACTCATCAAGGCCAGCCGCAAGCGCCGCATCGCCACCGGCGCGGGCGTTCAGGTGCAGGAAGTCAACCGCATGCTGGGCCAGTTCGAGCAGATGCAGGGGATGATGAAGAAGATGAAGGGCGGCGGCCTGATGAAAATGATGAAGAGAATGGGAACCGGCGGGGGCGGTGGCTTCCCCGGAATGCCCCGGTGATGCACTGACCAAGCTTCCCGCCGCGGAACCGGCTTTGCCGGGCCGCCGGCGGAGCATCCCCCTCGGGGGGTAGCGAGCGATAGCGAGCTTGGGGGCTAACCAAGCATGGCTTGCGCGAACTCGCGCGCGTCGAAGGTCTGCAAGTCTTCGACCCGCTCACCGATGCCGATGAAGTAGACCGGCACCGGCCCGCCCGCCCGCTCCGCACCCCAGCGCGCAATCGCCGTCAGCACACCGCCCTTGGCCGTGCCGTCGAGCTTGGTGACGATCAGTCCCGTGAGACCCAGCGCGGCATCGAAGGCCTTCACCTGCGCCAGCGCGTTCTGGCCGGTGTTGCCGTCCACCACCAGCAGCACTTCATGCGGCGCGCCGGCCTGCGCCTTGGCAATCGTGCGCTGGATCTTCTTCAGCTCTTCCATCAGGTGCAGCTGGGTCGTCAGGCGGCCGGCGGTGTCGGCAATCACCACATCGCAGCCGCGCGCGCGGCCGGCGATGACGGCGTCAAAAGTCACCGCCGCCGGGTCGCCGCCTTGCTGGCTGACGACTTCAACCCGGTTGCGGTCGGCCCACACCGCGAGCTGCTCGCGCGCCGCGGCGCGAAAGGTGTCGGCCGCGGCCAGCAACACCTTGCAGCCGGCCTCGGCCAGATGGCGCGTGAGCTTGCCGATGCTCGTCGTCTTGCCCGCACCGTTCACGCCCACCACCATGATCACCGTGGGCAGCGCCGGCCCGATGGCCAGAGACTTCTGCAGCGGCTTGAGCAGGTCGGTCACGGCATCCGCCAGCAACGTCTTCACGGCCGCGGGTTCGGTGGCCTTGCTGTCCTTCACGCGCCGCTTCAGGTCATCCAGCAAGTACTGTGTGGCCGAGACACCGGCGTCGGCCTGCAACAGAGCGGCTTCGAGGTCTTCGTACAGCGCGTCGTCGATGCGCGTGCCGGTGAAGACCTGCGCGATGCCGGCTCCCGTCTTGCGCAGACCCTGGGCCAATCTGCCCAGCCATCCAGCACGCGGCTCGGGCGTGGTCGGCCGCTCGGCCAGCGCGGTTGCGGGCATCGAGGCTGGCGTCGGTGGGGCAGCCACAGCCGCATCGACAGCCACGGCAGGCGACGGCTTTTTCTTGAAGAAACTGAACATGGGTGGGGAGCTCGGGGCGGGCTGACGCGGGAAAGGCGCAGGCCAGACGCAGAGCTGGCACGGCCCGTTATAATTTTCTGCTCAGGCGCTTTAGCTCAGCTGGTTAGAGCGACGGAATCATAATCCGCAGGTCCGGGGTTCAAATCCCTGAAGCGCCACCAGAACATCAAGCCCCCGCCGGTCGTCACCCGGCGGGGGCTTTTTTGTGGGTCGTCGCCCACTCAGCGGCCGGGCGCGTTGCGCCCAGGCAGTCAGCGCCGGCTCAGCGACACCGCGTAGCTACCAGCCCGCGCTGCCAGCGTGGGGTCGGCGCTGGCGGCGATGCCGGCCGGCAGGATGGTAGGGATGAAGGTTTCGCGGTCGCACGACTGATCGGTGATGCGGTCGACCACCAGGCGGCCCATGGTGACTTCGGTGCGGTCGGCCGGCCAGGGGTCGGTGGGGTCAGTCAACTGGTCTTGTGGCTGGGCAAGTTGCGCAATCACGTTGAAGACCACAGCACCCTTGGCCAGCCTTTCACCGAGCTCGGCGCGCAGGAAATCAGCGCCTTTGGCCTTGGCCTCGTCGTCGCTCAAACCTACCCGCCCGGCCACGGGCTCGAAGCGCCAGCGCAGGGCCTGGGCCTTGCCAGCAGCATTGGTGGCGATGAAGGCGCTGGTGCTCCAGTAAGGCACCGTGGCAAAGCTGGCCGGCACAGGCTGGCCGGCCAGGTAGGCGGCTTGTCGGGTGGTGGCCGGGTTGGCTTTGCCGAAGGCAGCGATGGCTTCGGGATTCATCTTGCCGGTGGCCGGGTCGGGTGCGCGCACCTTCATGAATTCGACAAACTGCGCTGGTGTCTGGGCGAAGAAGTGCGGCGCGGACACGAAGATCCACTCCAGCCGGTCAGCGCCTTCACCTGCCCGCACGGCGATGCCGCGCACCGACTTGCCGTTGTCCGGCGCCTTGGGGTTGCCCCCGCCTACGGAAAAGCGCCCGATCAGCGCAGTGCGCTGGCCGGCCTGGAACATCTTGGCGCGTGTGATCGCAGCGGCGGTCGGCGCGGCTTCAAACTGGCCGGCCATGCAAAAGCCCTTGGCGTGCGAGCTGCGCACCATGTGCTTGCCGAAAACGCCGTTCAGCGCGTCCACCAGCGCCACGGGTGACACAGGCGCTGCCGGTGCGGCGTCAACCATGGCGGCGGCCGGGGGTGCGGTGGTCTGTGCGCTGGCCAAGCCGGTGGCGGCCACAGCGGCAGCCACCATGAGCAGGCGGCGGGTGGGGGTGTGGTGTGGTGCTTGCATCGATCGACTCCTGGGTAGGGGTAAGGTACGGCGGGGCCTGACTGAGTCGCCACGAGCCCACAGTGCCTTACGCAGCAGGACGAAAATTGACGCAAGGGATTACCCTGGCAGTGTCCGCTTGGCTTGCAACGCGGGGCTGGCAACATGCGGACAGGGCAAGGCGCTGCACTGGGCCATTCACAAACTTCGGAGACCCTTTTGATTTCACGTCGCCTCTTGCTGATCGGTGCCGTTTGGCCCGCCACACATGCCGTGGCCGCGCCGGCGCACTACCCCGACAAGACGCTGACCCTGATCGTGCCCTTTCCGCCCGGCGGAGTGACCGACATCGTGGCGCGGCCCCTGGCCGAAGCGCTGGCCAAGGAACTGGGGCAGGTCGTGGTCGTCGAGAACAAGTCAGGCGCAGGCGGCGCACTGGGCATAGGCACGGCAGCGCGTGCGCCGGCTGACGGCTACACGCTGCTGATGAGCCTGCCTTCGATCTGGCTGCAGCCGCCCGGGGACGAGAGCAGCGCGCGGCGGTCGGCCCCGGCCTTGTTCAAGCCGGTGGCGCGCTTCACGGCCGACCCCACGGTGCTGGTGGTGCGTGCCGATGCGCCTTGGAAGAACCTGGCCGAGTTCGTTGCCGACGCCAGGAAGCGCCCCGGGGCGCTGAACTACGGCAGCTCCGGCCACCTCAGTTCGATGCATGTGCCGATGGAAATGCTCAAGTCCAGCGCCGGCCTGTCGCTCGTGCACATCCCCTACGCCGGTGCTGGGGCGGCGCTGCTGGGGCTGCTGGCGGGCCAGGTGGACATAGTGGCCAGTGGTCCTTCGACCGTGACAGCGCAGGTCCGCGCCGGCAAGTTGCGCGCGCTGGCCCACTGGGGCGAACGGCCGCTGGTGGCGCTGCCCGAGGTGCCCAGCTTGAAACAAAGCGGCATCAACCTGAGTTTTGTGCAGTGGTCGGCGCTGTTCGTGCCCGCGGGCACGCCGGACAGCATCGTGCTGGCGCTGCGGGCCGCCGCGCGCCGGGCCGCGGCCCAGCCGGGCCTGGCCGAGGCCTTGAACCGTGCGGGCGGCCGGCTCGACTACCTGGACGCCACCGCGTTTCAGCCCGTGTGGGACACCGATACGCGGCGCCTGGCCCAAACCGTGCGCGAGATCGGCAAGCGCGAATGACCAGCTACACACCTTGAGCAAGCGGCTTCTGCGCACGCCGAAGCGCGGTGCAGGCTGGCGCGCCTAAAATCGCTGCTTGCCCGGCCCGCCGGGACCCCTCCACAGCCCGCCGGATACACACCATGCTTCGCTGTGTCATGCTGCTCGCGGCCTTGGCTGCGCTGTCGGCCTCCATCGCTGCACAACTGCAGCGCAACTTTCCGGCCACCGCCTTGCGCGGCGAGTTGCGCGTGACGCAGCCGCCCGAGGCCCAACTCAACGGCCGCGTCGCGCGGCTGGCGCCCGGCGCACGCATACGGGGCGCTGACAACATGCTGCTGATGTCGGGCGCGATCGTCGGCGCCCCGCTGCTGGTGCACTACACACTGGACACCACCGGGCTGGTGCTGGACGTGTGGGTGCTGACCCCTTCTGAAGCCGCACGCAAGCCTTGGCCCGTGACGCCCGAGCAAGCGCAAGCCTGGCGCTTCAACCCCGACACCCAAACCTGGACCCGTCCATGACCACCGACACCACCCGGCCGAGCAAGAAGGTCTTCATCCGCACCTTTGGCTGCCAGATGAACGACTACGACTCGGGCAAGATGGCCGACGTGCTGCACGCCGCCGACGGCTACGAGACCACCGACGATGTCGAGCAGGCCGACCTGATCCTGTTCAACACCTGCTCAGTGCGCGAGAAGGCACAAGAAAAGGTCTTCAGCGATCTGGGCCGCGTCAAGCATCTCCAGAGCAAGGGCGTGCTGATCGGCGTCGGCGGCTGCGTGGCCAGCCAGGAGGGTGCGGCGCTCATCGAACGCGCGCCGTATGTGGACCTGGTGTTCGGCCCGCAGACCCTGCACCGCCTGCCGCAGATGATTGCGGCACGGCACGAGCAGCAGCGCCCGCAGGTCGACATCAGCTTCCCCGAGATCGAGAAGTTCGACCACCTGCCGCCCGCGCGCACCGAGGGCGCGTCGGCCTTCGTGTCGATCATGGAAGGCTGCTCCAAGTACTGTTCGTACTGCGTCGTGCCCTACACCCGCGGCGAAGAAGTGCACCGGCCGTTCGACGACGTGCTGACCGAAGTCGCCGGCCTGGCCGCACAAGGTGTGAAAGAAGTGACGCTGCTGGGCCAGAACGTCAACGCCTACCGCGGCCGCATGGGCCACACCAGCGAGATCGCCGACTTTGCGCTGCTCATCGAGTACGTCGCCGACATCCCCGGGATCCAGCGCATCCGCTACACCACCAGCCACCCGAATGAATTCACGCCGCGGCTGATCGAGGTCTACGCCAAAGTGCCACAACTGGTGAACCACCTGCACCTGCCGGTGCAACATGGCAGCGACCGCTTGCTCAGCGCCATGAAGCGCGGCTACACCGCCATGGAGTTCAAGAGCACCATCCGCAAGCTGCGGCTGCTGCGTCCGGGCATCAGCGTGTCCAGCGACTTCATCGTCGGCTTTCCCGGCGAGACCGAAGAAGACCACGCCAAGACCATGAAGCTGATCGAAGACGTGGGTTTTGACAGCTCCTTCAGCTTCATCTTCAGCAAGCGCCCGGGCACCCCGGCCGCGGCGCTGGCCGACGACACGCCGGCCGCTGCCAAGCTGGCCCGGCTGCAACAACTGCAAGCCGCCATCGAGGCCCATGCGCGGCAGATTTCCGCGTCGCGCGTGGGCACGGTGCAGCGCATCCTGGTCGAAGGACCGTCGCGCAAGAGCGCGCAGGAACTGATGGGCCGCACGGAATGCAACCGCATCGTCAACTTTCAGGGCGGCCCGAACAGCGCCCGCTTGGTGGGGCAGATGATCGACGTGAGCATCACCCAGGCCTTTGCGCATTCCTTGCGCGGCGAGCTGGTACTGGCCGGGTCTGACGCAGCGCCTAACGACGCCCCGGCCCGAAGCCCTGCCACCACAGCGTGAGCGCGCAGGCCAGCACCATGGCGGCGTACATGGCCATCTTGCCGTCGCCGCCGAACAGTATCAGCCCGGCCAGCACCACCACAGCGCTGGCGGCGCAAGCTGGCACAGCCAGCCGACGCCAGGGCACAACGGCCAGTTCGCGCCGCCAGACCAGCTTGGCGACAGCAGCGGCCAGCGTGCCCAGCCCGAGTGCGGGCAGGAACAGGTTGAGCAGGTGGTTCAGGGCGTCCAGGGGTCCCATCGGCAGGCATGACTCCAGGTGGTTGGTGGGCGGGTTGGTGGGTCCGGTGTGGGCCAGGCTTGCACACGCCCATCTGACAGGCTGAGCTTACAATTTTGCCGTGAGCGTCTTCGCCCTCGGGCTCAACCACACCACGGCCCCGCTGGACCTGCGCGGGCGCTTGGCATTTGGCCCTGAACGGCTGGTGCCGGCGCTGCACGCACTGTGCGAACGGCTGCAGTTGTCGGCACCCGAGGCCGCGTTGGTGTCCACCTGCAACCGCACCGAGTTGTACCTGGCCGCACCCACCCACAGCGCCAGCGAGCTGCTGCGCCCGGCCGTCGACTGGCTGGCCGAGCAGGGCGGCGTCAGTGGCAACCACTTGCAAGCCCATACGTATGTGATGCAAGAGCAGGCTGCCGCCCGCCACGCCTTCCGTGTTGCCGCGGGCCTGGATTCCATGGTGTTGGGCGAGCCGCAGATCCTGGGCCAGATGAAGCAGGCCGTGCGCCAGGCCGACGAAGCCGGCACGCTGGGCACCACCTTGCACCAGCTGTTCCAGCGCTCCTTTTCAGTGGCCAAGGAAGTGCGCAGCGCGACCGAGATCGGCGCGCATTCCATCAGCATGGCAGCCGCAGCCGTGCGCTTGGCCTCGCAGCTGTTCGAGGACATGTCCGACATCCACGTGCTGTTCGTCGGCGCCGGCGAGATGATCGAACTCGTGGCCACGCACTTCAGCGCCCGTGCGCCCAAAGGCATGGCGGTGGCCAACCGCACGCTGGAACGCGGCGAGCGCCTGGCAGCGCGCTTTGGTGCGCAGTCGCTGCGGCTGGCCGACCTTCCCGACCGCCTGCACGAGTTCGACGCCGTGGTGTCCTGTACCGCCAGCTCGCTGCCCATCATCGGCTTGGGCGCGGTGGAGCGCGCACTGAAGAAGCGCCGGCATCGGCCCATGTTCATGGTCGACCTGGCCGTGCCGCGGGACATCGAACCCGAGGTGGCGCGCGTCGCTGACGTGTACCTCTACACCGTGGACGACCTGTCGCAGCTGGTGCAATCCTCCGGCGAGAAGCGCCAGGCTGCCGTGGAGCAAGCCGAAGCCATCATTGACGCTGGCGTGCAGAGCTTTGCGCATTGGCTGGACCAGCGTGCCGGCGTGCCGCTGATCCAGGCGCTGAACCGGCAGGCCGAGGACTGGGGTGCAGTCGAACTGGCCCGAGCGCGCAAGCGGCTGGCCCATGGCGAGCCGCTGGAACACGTGCTCGGGGCCCTGACCCGCGGCATCACCCACAAGATGCTGCACGGCACGCTGGCCGAGCTGCACGCCGCCGAAGGCGACGAACGCACACAGCTGGCCGACACCGTGTCGCGTTTGTTCCTGCGCCAGAGCACGCGCCACCCCGGCGGCGAGAGCCGCTAGCTGACCCACTTTGGCGTGGCCCGTGCCTGGTGCGCGGCCCGTGCCCGGCGCGCGCTTCCCCAATGAGCATGACCCCTTCCCTGCGTAACCAATTCGAACGGCTGGCGATGCGCCTTTCCGAGCTCGACGCCCTGCTGTCCGACCCCGGCGTCACGGCCGACATGAAACGTTGGCGTGCGCTGGCGCGCGAACAGGGCGAGGCGCGCGACATCGTGGCGCGGTTTCGTCACTACCAACAGCGTGAAAGCGACCTGCAGGCCGCGCGCGACATGCAGTGCGAACCCGAGCTGGCCGACATGGCCGCGGAAGAGATCACCGCGGCCAGCGCCGACATGGCGCGCTTGCAGGCCGAGCTGCAGGCCGCGCTGGTGCCGCGCGACCCCGACGACGAGCGCAACGCCTTCCTGGAGATCCGCGCCGGCACGGGCGGCGACGAGTCGGCCCTGTTCGCTGGCGACCTGGCACGCATGTACCTGCGCTTCTGCGAGCGCCAGGGCTGGCGCACCGAGATCTTCAGCGAAAGTGCGGCCGAGCTGGGTGGCTACAAGGAACTGGTGCTGCGCATCGAAGGCGAATACGTCTACAAGCAACTGCGATTCGAGTCCGGCGGCCACCGCGTGCAGCGTGTGCCGGCCACCGAAAGCCAGGGCCGCATCCACACCAGCGCCTGCACGGTGGCGGTGATGCCCGAGCCCGACGAGGCCGAAGAAGTGCAGCTCAACCCGGCTGATTTGCGCATAGACACTTTTCGCGCCAGCGGTGCTGGCGGCCAGCACGTCAACAAGACCGACAGCGCCATCCGCATCACGCACCTGCCCACCGGCCTGGTCGCCGAATGCCAGGACGACCGCAGCCAGCACCGCAACAAAGCCAAGGCGATGAGCGTGCTGGCCGCCCGGTTGCGCGAGAAAGACCGCAGCGAACGCGCCGCCAAGGAAGCGGCCACGCGCAAGGGCCTGATCGGCAGCGGTGACCGCAGCGACCGCATCCGCACCTACAACTTTCCGCAAGGCCGGCTCACCGACCACCGCATCAACCTGACCCTGTACAAGCTGGGCGCGGTGATGGAGGGCGACCTGGGCGACGTGACCGCCGCGCTGACCGCCGCGCGCGCGGCCGAGCAGTTGGCCTTGCTCGAAGCCGGCGCCGGCGGCTGAACGCCGGCGATTCGGTATGCACATCGCGCACGCCCTGGCCCACGCCCATGACCTGGGCGTGGACCGCCTGGACGCCCAGCTGCTGCTCGCGCATGGTCTGCAGCAAACCCGCAGTTGGCTCATCACGCACGACGAGCTGCCGCTCGACCGCAGGCAACAGCAGGCCTACCTGGACGCATTGGCGCGGCGGTTGGCCGGGGTGCCCGTGGCCTACCTCGTCGGTGAACGCGAGTTCTTCGGGCTGTCGCTGACCGTCACCCCCGACGTGCTGGTGCCGCGCCCGGAGACCGAGGGCCTGGTCGAATGGGCCCTGGAACTGCTGCCCAGCGCGCCCGGGCCGGGCGTGGTGGACCTGGGCACGGGCAGCGGTGCCATCGCCCTGGCCCTGGCCCGGCATGCACCGCCGGCGGCGGTGGTGGCCACCGACGCCAGCGCGGCGGCCTTGGATGTCGCGCGCGGCAACGCCGCCCGGCACCGGCTGGCGGTGGAGTTTGTGCATGGCCACTGGTGGGCGCCGCTGGCCGGCCGGCGCTTCGGCCTGGCCGTTTCCAACCCGCCGTACGTGGCCGGCGACGACCCGCACCTGCTGGCGCTCGCCTACGAGCCGCGCGGCGCGCTGACCCCAGAGGGCGACGGCCTGGCCGCACTGGGCCAGATCGTGGCCGGTGCCCCCGACCACCTGATCCACGGCGCCTGGCTGCTGCTCGAACATGGGCACGACCAGGCAAACGCCGTTCGCCGGCTGCTGCACGCGCGCGGCTTCGGCAAGGTGTCGACCCGCAGCGATCTGGCCGGCCTGGAGCGCTGCACTGGCGCCGCATGGGCACCACAGGGTTGATTTCGCCTTGCGCGCAATGTGTCGCGATTTCGCGCCTGCTTACACGTCTGGGGGGGTGTGCAGGGCCGGCTTCGCGCGCATGATGGCCCCATCGTTGATGTCCAAGGGGTGCCGCATGAACCGCCGATGGCTTTTGCTCAGCTTGGTCCTGGCCGCCACCAGCAGCCACGCCGCCAACGGCTTGTTGGTCCCCCCGCACGACAGCCTGTGGCCGCAGTGGCAGGCCCGAATCCAGCTGCAAACCTCCACCCTGCAGGGCTCGGGGGCGGACACGAAGCAGGAAATCAGGGGCGGCGCGCTGCTGGGCGACTACTTCCTGGCCCAGCCTTCCTTTGGCATGTTCCGCGCCACCAGCGGTATCGTTGTGGGCTCCTTGGCCGGCGCGCCGCTCTACAAGGCCTTGCCTGGGCAGGCGCTGGGCATGTCTGTGCACAGCACTGGTCTGCAGCCCATGCTGCAGCCCATGCTGCAGCCTGCGGCCGAGGCACAGCAGGCCCTGCCCTACCTGGGTTTGGGATTCAACCGGGCCATCCTGGGCAGCGCCTTCAGCATCAGTGCCGATCTGGGCATGGTGGCGCAAAGCCCCGGCAGCAGCATTGAGCTGGGCCGCGCGCTGCTGGGCAACCAGGGCGTGGAGCGCGCGTTCCGCGAGTTGCGGCTGTCGCCCATGGCGCAGCTGAGCGTGCGCTACTCGTTCTGACCGACGGCGCGGCGGCTGCGAGCAGCCTTGGTCAAACCCGCACGGGCCGGTTTTCCTGCCCGTTTGCCGCATACTTGTGGCCCCCAGGCTTCTACCCACAGGAACATTCCATGAGTGACGTGCAGCAACGCATAGACGAGATGGTCAAAGGACATCGCGTGATGCTCTTCATGAAGGGCACGGCGCAGTTTCCGATGTGCGGCTTCTCGGGCCGCGCCATCCAGTTGCTCAAGGCCAGTGGCGCCACCGACTTGAAGACCTTCAACGTGCTGGAGGACGCGGACGTCCGCCAAGGCATCAAGGACTACGCGCAGTGGCCCACCATCCCGCAGCTCTACATCAACGGCGAATTCGTGGGCGGCTCGGACATCATGATGGAGATGTACGAGTCGGGCGAACTGGCCACCGCCCTGGCACCGCGCCCGTAAACCCGCGCTGGCCTCTTCAACCGGCCGGCACTTCCCAGGCCCGCCGCGCCCCGAAGACCAGCGCCGGGTACTGCGGCTGGCCGCGGCTGCCGTTGTAGCGGCCCAGCGCCATGAACAGGTCGCCGCGCTCGCGGTCCAGGTAGTGGCGCAAGATGACGCAGCCAAAGCGCAGGTTGGTCTGCAGGTGGAACAAACGGCGGTCGTCACCGTCGCCAATCAAGCGGGCCCAGAACGGCATCACCTGCATGTAGCCGCGCGCGCCGGCGCTGCTGATGGCGTACTTTCTGAAGCCGCTTTCCACCTGAATCAGCCCCAGCACCAGCGCCGTTTCCAGCCCGGCGCGGCGGCTTTCGTACCAGACGGCCTCAAGAAACTCGACACGCGTGTGGTGGTCTGACTTGCGTCGCTTGAGCTTCTCGCTGGTGGCGCTCAGCCAGCGCAGGTAGGCCAGCCGGTCTTCCACTTTGTCGAATCGTGGCCGTGGCGGCGCGGCTTCTGCCACGGCGGCCGACAGCACTGAGCGCACCGAATCGGCCAAAGGTTCTTCCAGCTGGGCGCCCGCCTGGGCGTCGGGCCACAGTGCCGCCAGCGGCCAGGCCAGCAGCGCACGGCGCGATACCGCCCCCCACACCCGGGCGCCCGCCGGAAAACTCATGCGCCGAGTCGCGCCTTCATCAAGGCCACGACCTCGGCCACGGCCACGGTGGCAGCGACAGTTTCGCGCCGTCCCTGCACTTCCACCGTACCTGCCTTCAGGCCGCGGTCGGACAGCACCACGCGGTGCGGCACGCCGATGAGTTCCCAGTCGGCAAACATGGCTCCCGGCCGTTCGCCGCGGTCGTCGAGCAGCACGTCGATGCCAAATGCCGCCAGCTCGTCGTGCAGCTTGTCTGCAGCCGCTTGCACATCGGCGCTGCGGTCGTAGCCGATGGGGCACAGCACCACGGAGAACGGTGCCATCGAGACCGGCCAGATGATGCCGCGTTCGTCATGGTTCTGTTCAATGGCCGCACCCAGAAGCCGCGTCACGCCGATGCCATAGCAGCCCATCACAAAGGGCTGCGGCTTGCCGTTTTCGTCCAGGAAATGGGCCTTCATGGGCACGCTGTACTTGGCCGTGCCGATCAGGAACACATGTCCGACCTCGATGCCGCGCTGAATGGCCAGCACGCCCTGGCCGTCGGGCGAGGGCTCGCCTTCCAGCACGTTGCGGATGTCGGCCACCAGGTCGGGCTCGGGCAGGTCGCGGCCCCAGTTGGCGCCGGTGTAGTGGAAGTCGGGCTCGTTGGCGCCGCAGACGAAGTCGCTCATGTGGGCCACCGTGCGGTCGGCCACGACCTTCACGGGCCCCGCCATGCCGATGGCGCCCAGGTAGCCCGGCTTGCAACCGAAGTGGCTGTCGATCTCGGCCACCGTGGCAAATCGGAAACCGCCCTTGAGCCCCGGCACCTTGCCGGCCTTGACTTCGTTCAGCGAGTGGTCGCCGCGCACCAGCAGCAGCCACACGGTGGTCTTCACCAGGTCGCCGGCCTCGTTCAATTCATCGGTGGCCAGCACCAGTGACTTCACGGTCTTCTGCAAGGGCAGGCCCAGCAGCGCGGCCACGTCGTCGCAGGTGCTCTTGCCCGGCGTGGCGGTCTTCACCAGCGCTTGCTGCGCAGCGGCCCGGGGCGTGGCAGGCGCCAGGGCTTCGGCCATCTCGATATTGGCGGCGTAGTCGCTGGTGGGGCAGTAGACGATGGCGTCCTCGCCGGTGTCGGCGATGACCTGGAACTCCTGCGACATGTCGCCACCGATGGCGCCGGTGTCGGCCGCCACGGCACGGTACTGCAGGCCGAAGCGGTCGAAGATGGCGCGGTAAGCGTCGCTCATGCGCTCGTAGCTGCGCACGGCACCTGCTTCGTCGCGGTCGAAGGAGTACGCATCCTTCATCGTGAATTCGCGCCCGCGCATCAGGCCAAAGCGCGGCCGGCGCTCGTCGCGGAACTTGGTCTGTATGTGATAGAAATTCTTGGGCAGCTGCTTGTAGCTGCGCAGCTCCTGGCGCGCAATGTCGGTGATGACCTCTTCGCTGGTGGGCTGGATCACGTAGTCGCGGTCGTGGCGGTCTTTCACGCGCAGCAGCTCGGGCCCCATGTTCTGGAAGCGGCCCGTCTCTTGCCACAGCTCGGCCGGCTGCACCACGGGCATCAGCAACTCGATGCTGCCGGCGCGGTTCATCTCGTCGCGGATGATGGCCTCGACCTTGCGGATCACGCGCAGCCCCAGCGGCATGTAGCTGTAGATGCCAGCGCCCAGGCGCTTGATCATGCCGGCGCGCAGCATCAACTGGTGGCTGGCCACCTCGGCGTCGGCGGGCGCTTCCTTGAGCGTCGAGATGAAGGTCTGAGAGGCTTTCATGGCGTGGTCGGTTGTTCGCACGACGCCGGTCTCGCGGCTGGCGCGCTGGTGGGCAGCTGCGCAGCTCGGGACTGATTCGGGTTAGCGAGGGTGCGCGATGCGCACTGCGCCAGTGCAATAATGAAATCAGTCACAAATCAGAGGTTTGATTATGCTCGACCGGGAAGGCTTCAGGCCCAACGTCGGCATCGTCCTGCTCAACGCGCGCAACCAGGTTTTCTGGGGCAAGAGGCTTAGAACGCACTCTTGGCAGTTCCCCCAGGGCGGCATCAAGCATGGCGAGTCGCCCGAACAGGCGATGTTCCGCGAACTGCACGAAGAAGTGGGTTTGCTGCCTGACCACGTGCAAATCATCGCGCGCACCCGCGACTGGCTGCGCTACGAGGTGCCC